>DYKH01000006.1:41991-83426 GCA_020722685.1 Caldithrix sp.
GTTTGGGTTCTAACCGTTCCCACAATCCAATCGTAAGACTTGCGAAGGAGTGTTTCTTCAATGGGATCATTGGTCGCTCTGTTGATGCTTATAGATGGCCTCGCGCAGATCCCAGATGACTATGGCCAATTTGTGTTCCAAGTCTGATCGAGAATCACTCCTTACTTTCCTCCATCTTCTTGGTAAAGTGCCTGTAAAGGATAAAGGCAACTACAAAGGAGATGGTAAAAATGAGCGCCGGGATGATCACCCCTAAGATGGGGTGTCCTATGCGCGGTAATTGCTGTGCTAATAAACCAATCATTTTCGGTGATGCTCCTAATCAAGGTTTTGTAAGATTGCAATAATTAGCTCTTTTTTGCTTTGTGATATTTCCGATAATATCGCCAGGCGAAGATGAGGCCGGCTACGGAAAACAGGTAAGAAACCGTCATACCGATTACGACCGCTAATCCTTGATTCATTTCTTCTCCTCCCACCGTTGAATTTGTTCCAAATTCTCCAAATATTGCTTTTGCTTCTTTTCATACGCGGATGAGATCACGCTTAGCTTGGGATCGATTACCCAGAACATTAAGATGGTAACGATGATGCCAATTGCCAAGAGCAGAAAACCCATGGGCAGGAGAAAGAGGGACATTGCCATGCCCATGGTGATAAGAATGTAGCTAAAGGGCGAGATGATGATGGCAATCCAATCCTCTTTCGTCCATTCGTCCGCTTCGTGCGGTGTCCAATTACGTTTGATCCATGTCATGCTTTGCCTCCTTTCATGCCTCTTTTTCAGCTTTGAGCTCGATTTCGTGGACGGCCTGCAGCAAACCGCGCCGCTCCGCTTCTCGTTTGACCGGACCCCAGAATCCAATAGGCCGGGTTTGTACATAGACTTTCACCAGCCGGTCCATGTCTTCCGGTTTGGTCAGGAAAGTTACGGGAATGTAAATAAGAGCTACCAGGGCGGCTAACAACCAGAATTGTATGTAATCAGGCAAGTGCGGAATAATGCCAAAGGCAGGCAAAACCCAAACCACCAGCCAGCATACACCCAGGTTGGCAATCCAGGCCGAGAGATAGCCCCAAACATTGAAACGCCACCAAATGACTTGCAGAATGTTGGGGAGCCAGGTGCCGGCAATCATCAGCCACAAGGCAAAAAGCAGCCACTTGGTGACATCCACGCCGATCATCAAACCGAAAAAGAAAGAGCCAAGCAGCACGACGACGGTCATGATCCGGCCAATGAGCACGACCCTCTTCTCGGACGCTTTGGGATTGATGTAGTGATGGTAGAGGTCGCGGGTGGCGTACATGGAGCCGAGATTCAGAATTCCGGCGATGGAAGAGATGTGGATGGCTAAAATCGCCGCAAAGAAAAAGCCCACCAATCCTACCGGGAAGGTCTCGAAGCCTACTCTGAACCAAGCAAGCTGATAGTTGGACTGGTCGCTGATATTCGGAAAAATGACAAAAAAAGCAAGAACAGCCAACGCCCACAGCGAGTTTCTGGTGATGACCGCGGCAGTGCCCCACCAAATACTGTAGGAGGCATCTTTTACCGTCTTGGCTGATTGTATCCGCTGGGCTTCCACGAACCAGTCAAAATGCGTGGCCATGCCAAAACCGCCAAGAAAAGGCACTGCCACCATGGTGATGAGCCAGAGCAGCGGGAAATCGCCCGATGCGAAACCGGTGAAATGGAAAGGATTGAGCATCCAGGATTTGTCCATGGCTTGCAACTTGGCGACAATGGCCGAAGGTCCGCCCGCAGCCATGGCGCCCCAAACCGAGACCAGAATAATCGTGAGGAACATGGTGATGCCTTGCTGCACGTCGGCAATGATGACGCCCCAAAATCCGGCGGCGATCACGTAGATACAGGTGAGGCTGGAGAATAGAACCAGTCCCAGCCACAGCGGCCAGCCAAAGGCATATTGGCAGACGTTGCCCATGGCAATGCCGACCCAGCCGGCAATGAACATGCTCAAAGCGACTTGCCAGCCGGCCATCCAGCCGCGCATCAGCTCCGCACCCAAGCCGCTGAACCGCAGGGTTTGCCATTCAGCTTGTGTTCCTGCTAAGGAGCGGCGAAAGATGCGAGTGGAAACCCAGGCGCTGATGGCACACCAGCCGGCGAATAAGGAGTACCACATACCACGCAAGCCGCCGGCGTACACCCAGCCGGAAAACCACATGGGCGTGTCCGTGGCGGTATGAGTAGCGTAATTAGAAGTCGCGGGAAGCCACCAGGGAAGCCCGCGCCCGGCCAGGAAAAAATCCGACTCAGATCGCTTTCCCAGTTTGTAGAAAATGACTCCGCAACCGATCATTAGTACCAAATAGGCAATTGTCCAAAAATAATCCAAAAAAGCAAATTGAACCATCTGCAAGCCTCCTTCCGTTATGAGTGCTTATTGCTTCATCGGTGGAAATGAATAGTTGGACATGATGAACCCATGGGGTTTTCGGAGAGAAACGAACGTACCTTGAACCATAAGGAAGTCTGTGAGTGCAAGAGTGATTGGATGGCGATTTGGCCAAATGCTCAGCGTTTTGCAAAGTTGGATTGACGCCAATGAAGACCATCGCTCTTCGGGGTCGCAATTTACATAAAAAGGGAGCGGATAGCAAATCTTTTTATTTGTCGTCTGCAAGAATTTTTATCCGGATCTTCACAAATTGCCCTTGTGATTAAAGGGAGAAGTGGCTATCTTGGGGGCGAATTGAATTACATGAAGGAAGAGAGGATGAGCAGGAGCAAGAGAACGAATAAGAGCAGTAGCAGTAGCCGTGGCAGTAGCAGTAGCCGTGGCAGTAGCCGCAGCGGTGGCAGGAGGATTTTACCCCCAGCGCTTGTTATTGCAATCATCACTTACCCGTTTGCCACAACGTACGCGGCAAGTCATGGCATTGAAGCCAGCGTCACCCTGTCCGGCAGCATTTTGTTGGGGATCGGTTACTACCACCAACTCAACGAAAACCTCGTCGTCAAGTATGGCGCCAGCATTGGTTACTCAGGATTGCCGGTGGGAATCAATGTTGGCTTTGCGAGGAGATTCCCCACCCAGCAATCATGGTCACCTTATGCGGGTCTTGGTGGGGATATCTTGTTCGCCCGTCTGGGCAGTTCCGGCAAAAGATTACGCGCCTTTCCTTTCATCCGCTCGACCATGGGGATCGCTTACCAGCCGCACGTCAGTCTCTCTCACCATGCGGAACTGTGGGTTGCCTACTTTATCAAGCAAAAGAGATTGGCTCCCATTGGCATCAACTTTCTGCATCGGAATGCGATGAATTGAGCTTCTCATATCCCGGTCCAGTCCTACTCAGATATGCCGCAACCAGAGAGGGCAAAGATTTACCACGGATTTCCACAGAGCCGCACGGATTGCCATCGGAATAGAACGCTTCCCCGTAGCATCGAACACCAAATCGAAACCAAAGGTTCGTCTTTGAGCAAACGCAGATGAGCGTTGTCATGCCGAAGGCATCCTCCCTGGTCAAGGAACCGATCTCTGGCTTGAAGCCCATTGTTATGCAGGGGAAAATACCTATGGTATGACAGGATGGATCATCATGAGTGAAGAAAGGCAATTTCCATCATTATCAAGCGCCCGGGTTGTGTATAGAAGCTCCTACGAATACTGGCCTTTGGTTTATGGACACCTATCGTTTGACGTTGTCATTTGATCGTAGGGACCAATATTGTGATTATAAGACCATCGGCGGAAATACACTCCAGAAGAAAAATCCGTGTCCTTCGGTGTAAATCGGTGGTTGTCTTTTTGGCTTTTTTGCGCTCAGTTGATTGTTTATGACTTAAGGATCGGAGCTAACTTTCTTCTGTCGTTCTTTTCAATTCATAGGATCGGGTATAGAATTCATCCAGTGTCATTCGTTTGAGAAACGCCATGCCGTGCGAGCCGCGTAATCGGGGCGATTCACTTTCGTTAAAGAACTCGCGGCCAAGACAGAGCTTCATATTCTGATACTGCTGCACCATGATTTTGCGCGAGAGCCGGGAGAACGGTCCATCCAGCTCGTAGCTGGGAAAAGAAGCATCCCGCTGGGAGCCAAAGCAGTTCTCAAAAACGGCCTCCAGCACCGCCAAAGAATTGAGGGAGACGGGCACGAAAACATTGGCCTCCGATGGATGGAAACGGAACCACACGTTGCGATAGCCCCAAACCTCGATGTCATTCCTGCCGGTTTCCTTTTGATAGAGCTTGAGCGCCTCGGAGATGGTTTGCAGCACTTTGTAATGTGTGTCCGGGCCGCTGCCTTCCGGGTCGAGGGCTACGGTCACCACGGTGGGATTGATTTTCTTGAGCAGGTTGAGCACCGGCAGCACGTCGCGCTCTATTTTGGGCTCCTCGGTAAAGATGTCGCCTTTGTAAAAGCCAAGGCGCAGATGATTGACATTGGCGCTGCTGAATCCCAGATGTCCCCACTTTAAATCGGATTCCCATTCACGAATCATGCCTTTGAGCTGCTGGATGTACGGCAAATCCTTCTTGCCCGGATATTGGGTTTTAAAGTAGGAAATGAGCTCAGAGACACGGTTCTTTAATTGCCCAAAACTGTCCTCTTCAAAGAGAAAAATCAGATTGCGCAGCAGCCGGCGCGCTTCCCCTTCTTCGCGCATGAATTTGTTATGCGCAGCCAATCCGTCCAGATATTGGTACACGTCGCGGTTGCGCCCGGATTCATTGTTGGGATCAAAATAACCTTCTGCCATGAGATGGCGAAAATTGGGCGTGTCGATGTGGCGCTGCAAATTCTCCAACAGCTCGCGGACATAGTTATTGGTGACGGCAGTGAATCCACTGGTCAGATAATTGAAATAATGTTTGTTTTTCGGCGACCGCACCAGATGAATGATGTAGGCCCAGTAGCCCAGCATAATGTCGTCGTGATGCGGCGCAGTGTGCATAAAGGTGTGCCCCTCGATAGGCTCGAGGCCGCGCATGATTTTTTCGATCAGACTTTCGCGAACCCTGCGGCAAATAACCTGCGGAGCCAAGCCCGTTTTCTGCAAAATCCATTTGCTCGAGCGAATGGTGTTGAAATCCTCTTCCGTCAGCTCAGTCAAGCGCTTTCTTCGATCCAGCGCCAGATCGACCACGATATGCTCGATTTCCTGTTTCGGCAGCGGATCCATCTTGGTGACGTCTTCATAACGACGTTCCACCAAAAGCGATGCCGCGCCCTTGGTCAGGTAAAAGCGGGCGTTTTTTAGTTTCTGCAAAGCGGTGGCGGGATATAAGTTGGAGGGCGGTTGCTCGACGGCGTCTTTGACCACTTTTGCTTTGGCCTCGCCAGCAGCGATGATGATGGCTACCGTATCCGGATTGAAGGTAATGGTCGATAGGCCGATGGTGATCACCAGTCGTTTGCGCGCCACCTCGATGCCGCCCAGGTCGGTGGCCGCTGCGGCCTGTGTCTCATAGTTGGTGGCGGTCAGGCGCGTCGTCGAGTAGTGATCCGAGCCTTTGACGTTGAAGCCGATATGGCCGTCGGGACCGATGCCGCCGAGGAAAAAGCCGATGCCACCTAACTGCCGAATACGAGTTTCGTACTCGGTGCAATATTGGTCGACTTGCTCGATCACGCGCTTTTGAATGTTTTCGAGTCGGCTCTGGCCTTGGCGGGTTCGCAAGGACAAGTCCACGACCTCATCGGGAAAGACGTCGTTAGGCGTCATTCCCTCCGGAACGCCCGTGCTCCAGGCGTTGATGAGCAGCGCTTTGTCGGCGTCCAGGCCGAAGCCGTTAATATAGAACTTGTTGATGTAGTGATGAAAGCTGTTGTGCTGCGTTGGACTGATCGGATAGAACTCGTCAATTTGTACAAAAGTCAAGGAACTCATTCGCGGCTTTTGCTCCGGATCGATACCGTATTCTTTTAACTCTGCTTGCACGGAGATTTGGTGCCAACTGTGCAAATAGGTGTTCACCCATTTGATAAAATGCTCCGGCGTTTTGCCGGTCGGCAAAGAGACGACTCCTTCGGGATTGGCTTGCACCCATTCCAGGAATCGCAAAGCGGTCAGCTTGCCCAGGGTAGGAAAATTTTCGACTTCAATGACGCCGATTTTTTCTATTGGCTCATAGATAAGCTGCCGGCCGCTGTGGGCGACCGCCACCTGTTCGACGCGCGAAGGATTCGGATTCTCCTTTTTTTTGCTCATAAGATGGTTCTTTCCCGCTTAAGGTTTGGCAAAGACGAAAGATTTTTCAAGGAAAAATTAGCGCGATAAATTTATCAAGAAAATGCCAAATGTCAAACACCTTTGATTTAGAGGTCGGCTATCGGTATAGGGTGTACTTGCCAACAGTAGTCTTCTAAGTGAGCAGCCTTCCATTCCGCAGGCATCAAATGTCAAAAGTCAAAAAGCAAAATGACAAGGCAAAATCCAAAATTCATCAGGTGCGCTTGGTTGGGGAAAAACGATTTTCACTCGTTGGATTTTGGGGTGTGGCCCAAGATGATCAAAACGAGTGCGGCAGTCAAGGTCATCAGGGCGATGATTGCAAGCGTGTTGGAAAAGCCCAACAGGGGAACCATCAAACCGCTCAGAAGAATCGAGCCAAGCATCCCACCCATGAGATCGGCGGCGTACACAGAAGCCAATTGTTTGTGCTTATGGATCGCAGAATACGCTTGGCAAAGCAAGGGAAAGGCCGCACCAAGAATGGCTCCCGACCAAACGATCAACAAAAAAAGCCAGGATTGAGAAGAGCTATCCGCAACGAACGCTAAAATGGCCGGCATCGCCAAAGCAGTAATCGTGATAAGCAGAAGGATGGCCGTTAGCCATAGTCGCTCAGGTAGCTCTTGTAAAAAGTGGTTGAAGATCATGCTGGCTGCAGCCAAGCCAAGCATGAACGCAGCCAGCGCCAAGCCGATCTGTTCGTAGATGTAGCCGAAGATGGTCTGATAGGCGAGAATCAGCAGCACATTAAAGGCGAGGCCGGCAAAGCCGATAATAGCCGTCACCAAGAGAATACTTGTGGCTCGTATTGCGCGCGCATTACGAAACGATAACGACAGGATCAGCCATGAGAGTGCGAGGACGGTGAGCGGGAGGAGAAAAGATGAGATTCCCGCTTCACTGAGCCGAGAAAGAAAAGCATTACTGCCTCGCACCAGTTTGTGCCAGAGAACCAGATCGGAAAAGTAGGAGATAGGATAGAAATCCTGGTTGATGCGCTGAGAGGTTTCCGTCTCCAAAGCCTGGCGGACGTATTGGATCCGATCCTGAAGGATGAATTGGGAAAACATCTGTGGGAAAAAATACTCACATTCAATGCCGCGTTGCCGGTAACGTTCCGCGAGGATCTTCGCATCCGATTGCAGTAGGTTGTGTCCGTTGGCAGCGAAGTAGATCGCCTCATCGGCGGGAAGAATGAGAATGTCGCTGAATTCCCGTCTCAGGGCTTGATAGATCGCGGAATTCAACTTGAGCAGCTCACGGCTCATGTACTCGGCGGAAGCAGGGACCTGACACAGCGCCAGAATGCCGTTATCGTTTAATCGCTGCTTAGCCAGTTGGAAGAATTCTTGCGTGTAAAAACGGTTGCTGGCAGCCGAGGCCGGACGGCCAATGTTGACGATGATTAGATCGTACTTTTTGCTTTGTTGACGCAAGTAGAAACGGCCGTCTACGTGTACGACCTTCAAGTTGGGAAGCTGCCATGTTGCCGCCGCAGAGTCCTGGAGCTGGGACAAGGCAATTCGAAAGGCAGTGGCCTCCAGCTCCAAATAGGTGACCTCGCTGTCTGCATATCGAGCCAGCTCCGGCGCCAGTCCCCCCAGGCCGCCGCCAATGAGAAGAACGGCATGGGGAGATGGATGTTGGCTCATGAGTAAAGATGCCAACGCCTGCGAGCCGATGGGATCGGGAAGGCTGGTGACTTTGACGCCATTGGCATACAGACTCTTTTCACCGCCCCAATCGATGACGGCCAACTCGCCTAAGCGCGAATGTCGCCAATCGACCAGCCTAATCTCTGTCCCCATCGATTGCCAGTAGGCTCGCATGAGACGCGACTCGATTTGACGGCTTGCGGGAGACAAAACGAAGAGCAAACAGATTATCCATCCAGCCAAGGCGGTCTTGGAACCATTGAGCCAGGCAAAAGTTGCCAAGACAACTGAGGCAAAGAGTACCAATCCTGTAACGTTGCTAAACCAGCGAATGACCAATAGAGTCAAAATCAGCCCGGTAGCCATGCTGCCCAGCGATTCGTAGGCGTACACCCATGCCGAAGGATCGCCTTTTGCAGGACAGTTTTTTGCTGCCGAGCTTGCCAAAAAGGAGAACTGAAAGCCGATCAACAGGCAGGGCAAAGCCAAGGCGATGAAAGCAAATGACGCCAGGTCTGCCAAAGAGATGAATTCGCCATAAGGGATATGGAAAAGGACGCGAACGTGCTTGATCAGCAGGATGGCGGCAAACGCGGTAAGGTAGGTGAATATCTGCAGAAGCAGAAAGAAGTAGGAAGAAGAAACTCGGCGACGCAGAACTGCGTTGCCGGACCAGCTTCCCATGCCTACCCAAAACAGCCAGCTCGCCAGTACCAATCCAATGCTTAACTCATTGCCGTAAAACACCGCCATGAATTCGCGCAGGAGGATGATTTGCACGACCATGGCCGTGGTTCCCAGTAGGAAAGAGAAGACTTTTACACGTGCATGCGGGCGCATCGGTGTGTATTATGAGTGCGATGTGAGTCGGTCAAGCCATCGACGAAAATTCGATGTCTTTGCTGTAGCCTTCAGTCTATGGAAGGGTAGATTGCTGCATCTTTCAGTCACGAGCTTGCAGCAGCTTTCTCACCAAATCGGCATTTTCGCTGACTTGATCTTTGTACTTTGGGAACATGCCCACGTCCACCACGTCGATGGGCTTGATGTTGGTAAAAGCAAAGGCAAAGGCGCGGCGCAAGTCTTCCGACGTTTGGGCATTGCGACCGGCAGCCAGAATTTTAAAGGCGATGCACTGCTTGGGGGTTTGCTTGATGAACTTGCACATGGCCGGCGGGTCTTCCGGCAAAAAAGCTTCGTCACCGTTCACCTTTTTGTTCACATTGTAGAAGCAAGCCAGGTAAAAATCCACGTCCCAATCGTGCTCTTCGATGTATTCCAGCACTTGCGGAATGTGTGATGCTATTCCCACTCGGACGCCCAAATCGCGCAGGCGCTTCACGTCACCTCTAACTGTTTCCATCTTGTTTTCGGCCCAATACTTGTCCGTGCGGCTTCCGTGATGATAGATGCCGATCGGCTGCATGCTAGCGATGTCTTTAGCATTTTGCTCAAAGCTGGCGAATTCCGAGGCCGTTTGTGCGATCCATTGGATGCTGCCGCCTTCGTTACGGTATTCGCGGAGGAGGCGACAGATGTGGGCATCTCCGCGGGCTTGCCAGGTATTGATTCCCCGCTCCTCGCATTTTCGCAACATCATCTTGATGTTTGCGGCCGAAAAATAGTCGGCCATCTCTTTGCTCAACTTGCTGGATACGTGCGAATTGCCTGAGACAGGATTGCCCCCTACCAACAAACGGCTGATTCTATGATCACCAAATGCTACGGTAGGAAGTTTCTCCTGCGCATCTGTTTTTATCATTTCGTCGGCCCGACCGGCGGAAGCCACCGTCATCGTTGCGGCCGAAAAGGCGGCAGTTTTCATAAACCGGCGTCTGGACATTTCCTCGCAAGCTCCCATTATTATCTCCCAGTTTTGCACGATAGAACACTTTGCGCTGAAGAAGCCAACCCAAAGTTAACGTCCTTCGGCACAATGTCAAGTGAAATATTGAGGAGATAAAAAGTGCCTGAAAAGTAAAAAATGACTTGACAATTTGAATCTCTTCAAATATATTAGGGCCGGTTGAGCTAAACCGGTTAGGGTATAGCAGCATTGGTTTGTTAGATCACAGCCACTTATTGGCTACTATTGGCTACGTGTTTTGCAGATTCTATCTTCATCCCCGGACGGGTTCTTTTATGAAGTATTCTGCTCACCGAGGGGCTAACGTGATCGGGTTGCATTTCCGTTTTGGAATGAACGGCAGCGGCTATGGCTACCATATTGAGAATAGTGATTAAGAGGGTCATAATAGACAAGGTCTGTTGTGACCCTCTTTTGTTTTTTGAAACTGCCTGAAAAGTGGTTCTACATGGCGAAATCCGGACGGCATTTGCTAGTCTTTTTTTTCATCCTCAACTTTGGTGCTGACGGCCAATCCTCGACTATGAGCTTTCCGTGCGAAAGCAGCGGATCACCCAAATTCTGGATCGATGTGGGCTATTTTCGTGGACAGGAGCAGCAAACCAGAGTCGAGGTCTACTATTCCGTCGCCTTGCGCGAATTGAAAATCAGCGAAAGCGGTGAAAGATTGGGACTGTTTGGCATCGATCTTACCGTCAAGGATCAAAATGACCAGCCGGTGTTCTCCGAGTCACGATCGCGAGGTGTAAGGCCGGGACCGAAAGGAGAGTCCGCCGCCGAAAGCCGGGGAGTGGTCGACCAATTCGTTTTGTCTTTGCCCGCAGGCGAATACAAATTGTGGGCAAATGTGACGGACAAGAATTCGCAAACCAGCAGTTCCGTGGACCTCGAGATGCAGGTTCCTTCCTTTGGCGATGCCCTTTGTATCAGTGATCCGCAATTGGCCACCCTTATCACTTCAGACCTTAGCAACAAAGTCTTTGTCAAAGGTAATCAGGCGATTTTGCCCAATCCTTCACGCCGGTACCGTTATCAAAATTCCATTCTTAATTTCTACTATGAAGTCTATAACTTATCCACGGCTGCCGGGGACAGCAACGGACAGTTTCAGGTCGCCTATGCCATAACGGACGCCCTCGGTGATTCGCTCATCGTTATACCAAAGCAGGCGGTGAACAAGCCGGGTCCGGTAAGCAACCGGGTGCAGACTTTTGATATCCGCGGATTGGAAAAGGGCGAACACGTTTTGGCGATTAGCGTATTTGATCCTGCCTCGGGGCAGTCAGCAGAGGTACAAAAACGTTTTTTCGTTCACGATCCGATGCAGGACGTTCAGATACTGCCCATGAGCGCGGAAGACATCAAACGCTATCGAGATCAAATTAAATATCTGGCAAGCCGCGACGAACTGGAATTGTACGATCAGCTCGATCCGAAGGGCAAGGAGACCTTTTTGCTCAATTTTTGGGCGTCGAAAGATACCGATCCCAGTACGGCGGTGAACGAGTTTATGCAGAACTATTTTAGCCGGATTAACTACGCAAATAAGCACTTCAAAGGGAAGGACGGCGGCCAGAACACCGACATGGGCAGGGTCTTTATTGTTTTCGGCCAACCCGACGACGTCGATAATCATGTCATGGAAATCCACAAAAAGCCCTACGTCATTTGGTACTACTATCAAACTGGACAGGGCAAGCAAGAGTTCGTTTTTGTGGATAGAAACAATGAGGGCATTTACGTCTTGGTGCACTCTACGGTCGAAGGAGAGATAAAGAACTATAATTGGAGGGACCAAGAATTACAATAAACGGATTGTTGGCAATGGACACATGAAGAGTGTGCGAAAGGAGGTGGTTATAACTCTGAAATCATCGAGGGAACTCTGAATGTCAGGACGGATCAAATCAAAAAGGAGGTGATTCGGTAAACGAAAAATGCTATTGGCGATCAAGTATTTGAGAGCCCTATGAGTATTGCTTTGGGAAAGGAGGAGCCAATTCTTCATAGCAACTTTCCTCGATAGTCATCATCCATCTCGCCCAATGAGAGGATGCCCTTTCCCGCGCTCAATTTGCCACATGTTAAAAGCTCATCCATTTCAATCAGAAAAATGGAGGTAATGATGACAAGTTCGAATCGATACTTCAAGCTGGTCTGTATCACCGCTGCAATTTTGTTGACTCTGTCTGTTCCTGGAACCCGGCTTTGGGCGGGAACAACGGGCAAGATTTCAGGAGTGGTCACGGATGCCAGCTCCAAGCAGGGACTTGTTGGTGCCAACATAGTCCTTGTCGGAACGACCATGGGCGCCGCAGCGGATGCGGATGGCTCATTCTTCATTCTCAACGTTCCTCCCGGGGTCTATTCGGTCCGGGCCACCATGATGGGATACGGTCCGATGCTTCAACAGCAGGTGCAAGTCAGTGTAGATCGGACGACAACCGTCAATTTTGCCCTTTCGTCTGCAGCTTTGGCCGGCCAAGAGGTTGTGATAACCGCCCAAAGGCCTCTGGTAGAGAAGGACGTGACCTCGAGCCAGAGCATCACGACGGCTGAGACGGCTGCTGCTTTGCCGGTTGCCGACATTATGCAGGCCGTCAGCCTGGAACCAGGTGTTGAGGTCAACACCGAACAATTGAACATAACGATCCGAGGCGGCGGAAACGATGAAATCAGCTTCCAGGTCGATGGCATGGAGCGAAGTGACAAGCTGAACGACAAAATCTATGCGATTACCAACGCTGCATCGGTGTCGGAAATTCAGGTCCTGACCGGCGGCTTCAACGCCGAGTACGGTGACATCCGCTCCGGTGTATTCAACGTAATCACCAAAGAAGGCGGACAAAGGCTTTCCGGATCGGCAGACTATCGCATGAGCCCCGCTCACCTGAAGCATTTCGGCCCCAATGCCTATGGCACCGATCAATACGATTATCTGACCTATGCCGGACCCAATTCATTCAATGAAGTGAAGGACATCGAAGGCCACACGCTGTTCAAGGGCTGGAATGCCATTGCCGCCACGGTAAATGCGAGCAAGGATGGGTACCTTGGAAAGAAGGATTGGACTGCCGATCAACTGTTAGAGGTGTGGAAATGGCAGCATCGCCCCATCGAATATGGCAACAAACCGGATCACTATCTGGACACCGGTCTCGGCGGCCCGATTCCATTGTTGGACAAAATTGGCTTGAAGGATGCAGGATTTTTCGCCGGGTATAAATATACCCGTGAGTATCCGATTCTTCCTTCCATCAGCGAATTCAGCGCCAATAATACCTTTGAAGGAAAAATTAACTTCAAGCCGCACAGTGCATTGAAGGTAGTGGTCAGCGGACTCTACGGCAAGACGGCCACCAGCACCAACGGTACCGGCTGGGGCGGACAACCGCGAATGGATTATGGGTATGACGTGATCGGCAATGCCTTGGGAAGATACAAGTATTATTTGGCTGCCAATAATCTTTTGGATGTGTGGACCAAGTCGATCGGCGGCAAAATCACTCATACCTTGAGTCCTTCCACATTTTACGAAATCAGATATGACTACTTTAGCACCGACACCAAATCCGGCCGAGCGGCTGAACGTAGCCCTGCGATCGTCAAAAACATTGCCGGCGTAGGGTTCGATGAAGCGCCGGTCGGCTGGCAATCATCGACTCTACCTTTGACCGATCTACCGGGTACCTACGATTTCTATGGCGGCGGTTTGGTCTCCGATACCTCTTTCGTAAAAAGCCACAAGTTGAACTTTGATTTTACCAGCCAGATCAATAATCAACATTTGGTAAAACTCGGTTTCGAGTACGGGTCGGACCATGTGAAGAGATACAATTGGAAAAGAGGCGTCATCATCCAACAACCCGATGCAGGTGATTTTGTCCGCTTTGACAATACCCCGACTCACTTTGCCGGATATATCCAGGATAAAATCGAATATGGCGGCATGATTGCAAACATCGGTCTTCGTGTTGAGCACTACGATGCCAACGGCTACATTTACGTTCCCGACAATATCTATTCCATGATTTGGGCGCGCGGCGGCACCGAAGGCTACAAAACCTATAATGATTTGCCAAAGGAGCCCAGCAAAGCCTATACCTACCTGGCGCCAAGAATCGCCTTCTCGCATCCGGTTCGCGAACATACCAAATTCTTCTTCAACTATGGCGTGTACTACAGCGAGCCTACCAACCGAGATCGGTTTGGCGTGTACAACGAAAGCTGGGATTTCGGCAACGCGCAGGCCGATACCCGATGGCTTGGTTATCCCAATCTGGAAGCGCCAAGGACCGCTGCCTACGAAGTGGGATTCGAGCAAAGCGTGAGCGACGAATGGCTGATTCGCACCTATTTCTATGCCAAAGACAACACCGATCAAATAGGCCAAATCTCCGTGATTGGACTGGATGGGTCACAGGCCGTCGGCGATTTTCGCAACTATGAGGGCGTCGGCAAGGGCGCTTGCTCCTATACCACTCAGCGCAACAATAACTGGGAAGACGTCCGCGGCATCGAAATGAAAATTACCAAGATGCGTGGTCGCTATTTTACCGGCTGGCTGAACATGGACTATCTGATCAGCACCTCCGGCAATTACGGCTTGCAGCGGTACAACCAAGATCCTCTGGTGGCCTACTACGAATACAGCGCCGTGAAGCAGCAACCGCAAACCCAGCCGAGCTTCATCGGCAACGTGGAATTCCATACTCCCAGCGATTGGGGCACCCTGAAAGGCGACTGGCGGTTGAGCGTCATTCAACGGTGGGCCAAAGGCACCAAAGTGATATACAATCCGACCGGCCTACCAACTCGTGAAGTGCGCACCATCTACTATTGGGTCAACAACTATACGACTACTTTGCGACTGAACAAAACCCTACCATTGATCGGCAGCTTCAAGGTGCGGCTGTACATGGATGTGAACAATCTGTTCAATTTCCGCGCCCTCAACGTGGGTGCCTTGGAAAGCTCTGAACAAGACATCTATTACAATCAGTACATTGACGGCCAGAATGGTCTCGGCAAAAAGATCGGCGAGTACAAGGACGATAACGGCAATAATATCTTTACTGAGAATTGGGTCGACAAGAACGGCACCAAGCGTGCGCCCATCGCTCCGGATAAAGATTTCGCCTTGTTCTACAACCCCCGATCCATCCTGCTTGGCGCCAAGATCGAATTCTAATGTCGGTTATCTGCAAAGCTAACTGGGTCAGTTGATTCCTAAAAACAGAAAGAGGATTGATTATGAAACGATTACTGATAATCGCGAGCATTTGCCTGTTTCTCACCGCACTTCTCGTCGAAATGGCCATCGCTAATACTGGCATGCATTTCATGAGAATCGGTCGATTATGGGTCAATGCCGAATACGATGGCGCCGAAGGCTGGTCGGGTCAATACGCCTGGCCGGGAGGCTACATAAAAGGTAACTATTCCGGCATCAGGGAATTGTGGGGCGCCAATGTCAGAAAGACTGGCTCGCTGGCGGGTGTCAAGAATTGGACCGGTCCGGATGGGACCTTCTTCCCGTACTGGACCTCCGGTATGTACCGTACCTATGACTATGACTACAAGCCTTACTGGAAGAACCAGACCAATCAAACGGCGCTCATGCCCGTGACGCAAATTCTCTATCAGAGATGGCCGCAGCCCAATGTCTTTGTCGATGGCAAAAACATCACTCCCGACGGCGGCGACAACTTTACTACCGCTCATCAAGGCGACTTTCAACACGACGTCAATACCGCCGTTGATCCGAACCTGATCACCGAGCGCGCCATAAAATCTGTCTGGCGATACACCATGGGTGTGGAGTTTGAGCGTTGGATGTATGGTTACAGCACGCCCAAACATCAGGACTATGTGATCTATGCCATCACTCTGACGAACAATGGCAAGGTTTACGGTCTACCAGGTGATACGCCAAAGATTTGGCCTTATACTTATTCTTGGCAAATCCAAGGTCAAAAGCTGGAGGATTTCTGGTGGTCTTGGACGGTGAATCCATGGAATTCCCGCGTGGGCCGCGACTATTCCTATGGAGCCGATGACGAAGTAGGCGAGTTTATCGTGCCCTTTGCCAATAAAGGCGATTCGAGCCGCTTCTACCTGTTTTATGACGGTGAGCACATCGGCGACCCAGCCAAGGACTGGGGTGATCCCAGCAAAGATCCAAGATGGATAGAACTGTTATCGCCGGCTTGGATTGCCATGGGTCCACTCTATACGGACAAATCGCCCAAGGAGAAAGTCAATGATGACTCCCAACCAAGGAGCACGGTGGTGCGACAAGAGCGGACCTATGATCTTGGTCAGGTTGTCAAGACCTACGAAGCCCAGTATAACGCTCAGTTCCAAGAAGGCGTCCATTGGCCATTGAATACCCCACATCGGGACGTGGATCCCTCGATCACCATACCCAGTGGCTACACCTGTTTTGGCCCCTACGACTTTGATTTCGGCGAATCCATCAACATTGATTATGTGATCGCCGCTGGCGGCATCAGCCATGACTTGTGCGTCGAGTGGGGAAAGAAAGCCTATGCGGTGCAGTCAACCGGTGCGGTGATGGACACCATCGAAACCATTTTCAAAACAGGCCGAGATTCAGTTTTGCAGACCCTGCAAATGGCTGACTGGAACGTGAACGGCACAAAGGCCGGCAATAGGAAAAAATATGATGTTCCCGACCCACCGAGGCCCCCGGCTAATTTGTGGGTTTCCTCGGATGGTCCACGTATCAAAATCGTTTGGTCGGATGAATCCCGCAACGACCCGGATTTTGACACCGGCGTAAAGGATTTTGCCGGTTACCGCGTGTACAAGGCTATCGGCGCCCGTGATAGCACGTATCGCAAAATCTACGACGGTACCGCCAACGAATGCTTTGACAACAACGTCAGCCCGGGCTTTCAGTACTTTTATTATGTGGTGGCTTACGATGACGGTTCGCAAAACTGGCAAGACCCAGGCGTCTCTCTGGAAAGCGGTCGCTTCTACGCTTGGACCGGCTGGGCGCCTAATGGTGTAAAACCGACGGTTGCTCCGATTACTCAAGCAGCCAAAATGGACGATATCCGCGTGATCCCCAATCCTTACAGTGCGGCCGGCAAGACGTATCCTGGCGAAGTGGACAAGATCGTATTTGCCGGATTGCCGGGCAAATGCACCATCAAAATATTCACTACCAGCGGCAATTTTGTTCACAAGATTGAACACACCGACGGCAGTGGCAACGAGTCGTGGGATCTGCGCACCGAGTTCAACCAGTATATCGTCAGCGACGTGTACATCTACACGGTTGAAAGTGACTTGGGCAAAAAGGTCGGCAAGTTCATCATCATTAGGTAACCGGATGACTGAAGGTGCTTTGTGACTTTCTATCTCCTGCAAAAGTCAAAATGGAGGTAATTCTTATGAGAAAAATCTTCTTAGTTTCTTTATTGATACTGGTCCTTTTGGCCTCGATGCCGGCGACGGCCAAAATGAAAAAGCTCGGTCAAGCGGGAATGTCGTTCCTCTCGATCGGCGGCAGCGCGCGGGCATCCGGTATGGCAGACGCGTTCAATTTTGCCAAGAACGATCTGGCCAGTGTGTTTTATAATCCGGCAGGACTGGCCACGGTGCAGAATCGCGCTTTCTTTTTCAACTACACCGATTGGGTGGCGGACATGAGCATCATGAATCTTGCCGCCGCCTGGAATGCCGGCAAGTACGGCGTTTTTTCCATCAATGCTCAAATGATGGACTATGGGACCTTTGAGGGAACCAGCATTTCGAACACGGATCCCCGCGGTTATTCGGATATTGACGTGGGGGATGTATCAGGTTTGGCGCTTGGACTTGGCTACGGCATTCAAATGACCGACAAGTTCTCCATCGGCGGCAATATCAAGCTGGTTAGCCAAAAACTCGGCCAGAATGATACCTACGTCGGTGACGAATTGGAGACCGCTGGCAAACAAAACAAGATCAGCGATATCGCTTTTGATTTTGGCACCAGTTATGACACCGGCATCCGAAGCATCGTTCTGAACATGTCAATCAAGAACTATGCTTCGCAGCAATTGTATGAGAATGAGGAATTCCAAATTCCGCAGACGTACAAGATCGGTGTGGCTGCCAATTTGTTCGAGCTTTTGCCGATGTCCGTTGGTAAAGAGCATACGGCCATACTGGCGCTGGAAGGAGTTGATCCCACTGATCGTCCGGAGTTCATGAACATTGGATTGGAATATACCTTCAACGAGATGGTGTCGTTGCGCGGCGGATGGTCGGCTCAACGTGCGGAGGATGGCGTGGGCGGACTATCTGCCGGCGCCGGAGTCAAGCTGGAAACCGTCGGCTTGGGTGGGAGGCTGGATCTTTCCTACAGTGACTTTGGCAGTGTATTAGGCTCTGTGATGCGGGTATCTGTCGGAGGAACTTTCTAATAGGTGAGTAGGACAAGATTCAATCTTGTCCTACCACTGAGAAGACAAATCGTAATTGGCCGGAGCTATCTCCGGCTAAATCAGGTCATCAAAAATTAAGGCCGATCTTGAAATTCGAGAATCGGCCTTAATTTTTGTGGACTTTTAGATGCTTGCGGCAGGAAGTACAATCCAAAAACTGATTATAGGGTGAGCGGTCAAAAAAGTCCTCCCGCAAAGCCCGCCAAGCCGCAGAGTTTGCTCGTTTGCATACAAGGCGAGTTTTACCTGAGAAATCATCGAATGAACTTGGGTATCAATGAGAAAATTAGAGATGGGCAGCAATTAGCAGATTAGAGGATCTTTTCTATGGTTGCAGCGAATCCTTCCAACGTGGCTAATATCGCCTGCTGGATCAGCCTATCACATTTTGCATTTTCATTTGTCATTTTGCCTTTTGCTTTTTGACATTTGATGCTCGCCGAGTGAAGAATTCGTCGCCGCGCGTCGGCATCAAATTCACACTCATCGGATCACCCTATTTGAACTGACTGACGTATTCCAAGAACGCCTTGGCTGTCTTGTCCAGATTCTCGACCGAGCCGCCGCCAGCCAGCACTTCGCACATCTCATAGCAGATATAGCCTTGATAACCAATTTCCTTGAGGGTGTTGATAAACGTCTTATAGTCGATGATGCCCTTGCCCATGGGTACGGCGCGCAAGACATCGTCTTGGCGCAAGTAGTTGGTCAGCTCGTGCTCATAGTGATAGCGCGGCATGCGAACGTAATCGGCGGCGATGGTGTTGACGATGAACGGCTTCATCTTCAAAATGGACTGGCGGATTTCTTCCGGGCTCAATCCTTCCAGCGTCGGCGACCAGGCATCCCAGCCGGCTTTCACATTCGGCATGTTCACTTCATCGAGCAGCCAGTACATGGCATCATGGTGCAGAGCAATGTCGTGGTGGTTTTGCACCGCCAAGGTGACGCCATACTTTGCGGCTTGCTCGCCGGCCATTCTAAGTCCTTCCACCACCAAAGCGTATTGCTTGTCATAAGGGAGATTGGATCTTTCATAGCCGGTGAAGATGCGCACCATGTCGGTGCCGAGATCGCGCGCCAGCTTGGCTAACTCGCCGACATACATGGCTTGAATCTCCAGATGAGGAATGCCCGGCTTGTCCACTCCGGCGGTGAAATCCGTATAGCCGGCCAGCCCCACTAGCTTGAGTCCCAAGTCTTCAATGCGTTTCTTCAGACGTTTCCGGGCCGCTTCATCGTAGTCGAGCGGAGCAACATGGGGACGTTTGGCCACCAGCATGACGCCATCGAATCCCAATTCCTTGGCTTTTGTCAGGAACTCATCGACAGTCAGTTTGGCCTGTCCCCGCCAAACGCCGGCATAGCTTACCGAATGAAGACAGGTCTTAACGGCAAAATCCTTCGGGTTGCCGGTGGGTGTTTTTTGCGCCGAAACGCTTCGAGAAGCGAGGAGAATGGAAAGAACAATCAGGATGGAAAAAGAAATCTTTTGTAGCATGAGCTTACCTCCGCATCGAGAAAATGTAACGGACTTGTCAAACACTTCCTGATATCGTCGCTGACAAAGGCCTCGCGGCTACCCTGAACGAGATCAGCTTCGGAAAACCGCTTCGCCGGGACTTTTTGATTTCCCTCCAAGTAGGAGTGTGCGCTGCGACCTTATGACGCAAACGAAGATGAAAAAATCCAATCAAGATGTCCGAAAACTGGCGACAGAATGTATCCAAAAATGACGGAAGAAGCAAGGAAGATTTGGGAAGAAGAAAAGATGAGAATTTCCGACCGAATTCAGTCTTGTTCGTGCCGTGTTTACATACGGCCGCGGAATGGGGGTTCTGGGGTTGAAGAAGCTATTGCAAAATCTAATTGAAAATAACGCAGCACTTTTTAAATTGAGCTAACGGAATGCCCCCGGAAATTGGTTAATGCCTACAACACAAAAATGATGACGGGACTACAAAGAATCCAATCGGCACTTTCAGGCCGTTGGCCGGACAAACGGCCGGTCATGCTGCATAATTTCATGATGGCTGCGCGGGAAGCCGTGATGACCATGCGGCAATTCCGCTCAGATCCGGAATGGGCCGCCAAGGCCTTCATCCAAGCTGCGGAAAGGTACGATTTGGATGGCATCCTCATCGATATCGATACGGCGACCCTTGCGGGAGCTGTGGGAGTCGGCATTGATTATCCTGAGGACGAACCGGCCCGGGCAATGCAGCCCTGCCTCAGTTCTCTGGCGCAGGTCGATGATCTCAGTGCGGTCGAAATTGCCAAAAACGAACGCGTGCAAATTTGGCTGGAAACATGCCGGTTGGTGAAAGCTCATTTTGGCGAGGAAAAGTTTGTTCGCGGCAACTGCGATCAAGCGCCTTTTTCCCTTGCCAGCATGATGCGCTCCCCGGCGGATTGGATGATGGATATTTTGTCCATCGATGAAAGGGTTCACCGGCTGTTGGAGTTTTGTACGACGGCGTGCATTCAGTTCATAAAGCTGGTCGCCGAAACAGGAGTGGACATGGTTTCCAACGGCGATAGCCCGGCCGGGCCGGAAATGATCTCGCCTGCGTTGTACCGGACTTTTGCTCTCCCCTATGAGCGGCAATTGGTGCAAGCCGCGCACCAGTTGAACAAGCCGTATGCGCTGCACATTTGCGGCAATACGGATGCAATCCTGAGTGCGATGCTGGAGACGGGGACGGATGCCTTGGAGCTGGACTACAAGACCCACATCGATAAGATTCACACCTTGTGCAAAGATCGAGTCACCTTCATCGGCAACCTTGATCCTACCGGGGTTTTGCGAAACGGAACGGGGCGAGATGTGGAGGCCAAAGTGATTGAGCTCTTGCGACTCTATAAAGATTCGCCGCGCTTGATCGTCAACGCCGGCTGCGCTTTGCCGCCCGATACACCGTCGGAGAACATTCGCACTCTGGTCAATGTTTGCAGATCCGTTTGAGGAGCCGAATTGCAGCAAAAAATTACAATTGTTTTCCTCTGTTTCTTGCTCTTCTGCTGGCTCGCGTTTGCAGAGGGCGGGCCAGCACAAGAGATCAAAATAGGCTCCTACCGCGCGGACGTCTTCAACGGCATTACCTTCATACACCACGATCAGGCGGCTTTTGTCCTGCGCGTCGGCTGGGTGGATTTCGGCGCTTATCATCGCGGATTGGACGATTTACTCAAGATCATCGAGCGTTTTGGTCCGGCTGCACCCAAAAGCGCCGGAATGTCCATGTCGTAAGTTTTTATGATTATTGTAGCCGGATTTGTCAATGGTCCAAACACCATGGCGTCGGCGAACACCCGCTGGCCGGTTTGGTCTTGGCAAAATGGCCTTGCTCGGAAATGAGTGCCGCATGCCCATAATCTCGAACACAGTTCTTAACATGGAGAAAATGGCTCTTTCGCAGAGGATGACGTCTTGTGGACGAGAACGTGGTGCAGGATGTCGTCTTGCACCACAAGCCATTCAAATCGCGCGGCTATCGGGTGGTGATTCATTAGGAAGCTCGCCATGCAAATCTACTAAAAAAGTTCTGCGGCTAATCATTAAAGTTCTAAGAGAAAAATTCGTCAGCCCAATAATTCCAGTTGACTTTAATTGTCTTTTTAGTTATCATATCGGCAAAGAAAAAGGCCATCGGCAGACCGGCCAAAGTCACATTCCGATGACCTGTTATGACAAAACGAAGCAAACGCAACGGACCTGCTGCGCCTTTTATATTTTGTCAGGGCGTTTGACGAGGTGGTTTAAAAAAGGTTTCATACTTTTTTTAGCTCCGAGGCCTTCAATGAAAAAAGCACTCATGGCTCTCCTTTCTCTATTGTTTTTATTCGCCAATGTTTCTTTCTCGCAAACGGACTACCGAGGTGTTATATCCGGTGACTTTCGGCAAAGATTCGAAGACTATAATTTCCAATTGACTCAAGATATGCAAGGCGTCAGAGGCTTAGGCATGGGCCGTGCCAATACTGCGGCGGTTAATGATGTGAGCGCCATTTTCTGGAATCCCGCGGCCACGACAACCCTGCGCGGGCTACAGTTATCCATCGCTGCGGATATGGATTTTGGCTCGCAGGAACATCAGCAACCGCGCTTTTCCGGTATCACAGCTCGGACGGAAGTTACGCCCCTCACGGATATTTCCTTTGCTGCTGCAGTCTGGCCTCTTGCTGTCGGCAAGCGGCATTTGGCCTTGGGGATAGCCTATATGGGCTTTCAGAATATGAATACCCATTTAGAGACCATACAATTTTACTATGGCGGAGGCCGCATTCTCGAGCAAGAGGAGATGAATGGCGGAGCCAAATCTTTTTCTTCTAGCTTTGCTTTCGATATTCTTCCTTCATTATCGGTTGGCGCGAGTTATAATACTATCTTTAACAAGTCAGATTTCGAGCTCAAAATTGGCTCTTCCTACGCCGACAAAACGATATACTTCCGGTTCACCGATCAAGAAGAATATTCCGGCTCCTTTCTTGATTTCGGCGCACAATGGCGCGTTGCGTCATGGCTTTCTTTGGCCGCCAAAGTCACTCCCGAATGGACTTTTTCCATTGCTGAAAAGAAAGAAGCCGTCTATGAAGCTAATTTGCTCACCGGCAAAGAATGGGTTGAGGAAACTCCCGCCGATTCCTTGGCAACATTTACTATCAAAATGCCTATGGCCTATCGCGCGGGCATCGCTGTGAAGCCGACGCAAAATATGACCATTGCCCTGGATGTGCAAGCGCAAGCCTGGTCCGAAACCAATGTGACCACTACCGCAGTCCAAGGTCTTTTGGTTCCAACGCAACTCTCTGACGTCTTGAGTTGGAGGTTCGGCTTTGAGAATGTGCTGCCAGCAGGGCGATGGGCGGTGCCGGTGCGACTGGGATATTTTATCGAGCCTTCGCCCTATCGCGACCGGCTTTATCGACAGAAATACGAGGGTAATCAGATCGAGAACCAGGGTTGGTCAATAGGCATGGGAGTAACGCGAAGCAAATTTACCTTTGATTTTGCTTTTGAGCGAGGCTCGCAGGAAGTAGGTTGGTGGATGAGCTCGACCGATTATTACAATGGGCGAATGTTCAGAACCAAGGACACCTTCAATCGCGTGCATCTTGGTCTGTCATATCGACTCCATTAGTGCCGTTTTGTTGGACGGCGCCGATCAGCGCAACGAACTGTTCTGCCCGCATCATGGGAGTGGAAAAAGGACGATCCGGAGCGGAAAGGTATCATTCAGCCTATCTTGATTCAGCAAAATAACCGGAACTTTTGGCTTTACCAGTACATCCATCAGGAGACAAAAGAGATGGAGAAGACGAACTTACTTGCGCGGGCCATTTTGGCTTTGGCGGTCTTGTGCATGACTACGGTCGGCTTTGCCGGAACGACTGGCAAGATCGTCGGCAAAGTCATTGACAGCCAAACCAAAGACGTCCTGCCGGGGGCCAATGTCACTATTTTGGGTACGACTTTGGGCGCCAACACGGATTTCAACGGTGGATTTATCATTCTGCAAGTACCCCCGGGCGTCTACGAGTTAAAAGTCTCGATGATCGGCTTCGAATCGGTGATTATGAAGGACGTCAAAGTGCAGGCGGACTTGACCACCAACGCCAATTTCAAGCTGACGCCGACCATCTTAAGCTTGGGCAAAGAAGTCACCATTACCGCCGGACGGCCCATCATCCAAAAAGATGCGACCTATAGCTCCAGCCGCATGAGCGAAGACGCCATCCGCAATATGCCAAAGGTTTCCACGATTTCCGACATCGTGGCGCAACAGGCGGGCGTCGTGGGAGAAGGCATGCATATCAACGTACGCGGCGGCAGAACGGGCGAGGTGCTTTATGTCGTGGATGGCATGTCGGTGCGTGACCCGTTGCACACGCAGGCCACGCGTACAACCCAGGAACAGGTAATGGAGTTTACCGGTAATCCGGTGGACGAGATTGCCGGTCGATCCGGCGGCATGTCCATTCCCGCAAATGCTGTTGCTGAAGTGGAAGTCATTACCGGCGGCTATTCCGCCGAATATGGCAATGCTCTGTCCGCTGTGGTCAATGTCATCACCAAAGAAGGCGGACAACGCTTCACCGGGCGCGCCGAGTATATGACCGATGATTTGGGACAAGGCAAATTCAAATCTCCTTACGGCGATGGTACAGGCCTACGCACCTATTCTCACAATTCGGATAAGTTCAATTTGAACATTGGTGGACCAGAGCCCATTACGGGTATTTTGTTACCCGCCCTTGGTGTCAAATCGCCAGTAAAGTCGTCGTTCTTCGTTGCCACTTCAGGGGACTTTAGCGACGTCAGCTCCGCATTTGATGTTGCATACTATGCACCTACTGGTGAAGATCGCTCTGACGAAATGCGAAGCAGCATATTCGGCATTCCTTTGCCTTTCGAGTACGGCAATCGGATGGATAACAAATATCAATCCTTGTCAAATTTAACAGTGCGATTCTCTCCAAGCTTGAAATTCACCCTCAGCCACCAGACCGATAATAGCTGGTACGATGAATACAATCACGCTTTCAAGAACATCCCGGAAAATTTCTGGCAGCGGGAAGAAAATAACCAAAAGACTATTGCCAAGATCAATCATTCGCTCAGTGTTTCTACTTTTTACGAGCTCGTTTTCGGCCACTTAAAGACCGACTACATGATGACCCCAGGCGGCATGACGCCACCGGAAGTGCGTGAGTTGTGGGACTCGCTGATTGCCCCTGCGGGTGATGGAAAAGGGGCCGATTATCAGGACTACGACCGAGACGGCTTTTACGATGCTGGTTTTCCTTCGCGTGGGACTTATCATCATCGTCGCTCGGATCGTTGGACGGCCAAGATCGATTTAACCAGTCAGGTTCATTTCAATCACCAAGTCAAGACCGGCCTGGAATTGAATCACTATAAAATGCAATTACAGGAAATAAAGTACACCGCCAATTATCATCCAGGAGAAATCCTCGATCACGGGCTATGGCCGGAATATGGAATCTTCCGCGATTTTTATACCCGCTATCCAACAACCGGCGCCATGTACATTCAAGACAAAATCGAGTATGAGACTCTGATCGTCAATTTGGGTGTGCGCATGGACTTCTTCACGCCCGGTAAGCAGGTCAACGAAAAAGTAGAGGAAGGGCAAAAGGTCGGGGTCGAAGGTCTCAAATTCAAGTACAGGGTGATGCCGCGCCTGGGTGTTTCGCATCCGATCACCGAAAAAGACATGCTCTATTTCCAGTTCGGCCGCTTTGCCCAGGAGG
This sequence comes from Caldithrix sp., assembly GCA_020722685.1. Next base: position 67,462 of record DYKH01000006.1, read on the forward strand.
TGGACTGGAGTTACATGTTCGCACAGGATACCCAGACTTCTGCTGCTTATAAGCTCTATGGCAACCCTAACCTTGGCTCGGAAGAGACGACCCAATACGAGGTGGGTGTCAAGCATGCTTTCAATGATGAGCTTCGCCTCGAAGCCACTGCTTTTTATAAGGACTATCAGGGCCTGCTGAATGCCGAAACTCGTGGCCGATTCAATCTCACCTATAGCGTCTATGTCAACCGCGATTATGGTAGTGCCCGCGGCTTTGAACTAAAATTTGAAAAGAGATATAGCAATTACACTTCAGGCTTTGTGAACTATACCTATTTATATGCGATGGGGAAAAGCTCCAGTTATCGACAAGGGTATGACTACGGCTATAGGGGCCAGCCGATTCCCATCCGCGAATGGCCATTGGATTGGGATGTGCGGCATTCGGCAAATATCAATATAGATTTTCGCATACCTCGAGGACAGGCTCCTCACTTCTTCGGCATAAAGTTACCCGAAAACTGGGGCGTAAATCTAGTTTGGCACGTCGAATCTGGCAAGCCATATACGCCCGCAGGGCTATCGGCTACGCAATACACGACTCCCAACTCGGCTCGCACACCTTATAGGAATTGGGTCAACCTGCGCGCCAACAAAGAATATCGCTTAGGTCCATTCCGAGTGGACGCCATTCTCGAAGTCAACAATTTGCTCAACAAACGCAATGTGAGGGCGATTAATAGCGGGACCGGCGATACCGTCGGTTTGGGTCGTGAAAGAGATCTGAATCCATCGGCTTACGGCTTGGGCCGAGCGATTCTGGTCGGAATGGCCATCGAGTGGTGAACGCCTAGCAGTGGTCAATGCTTAGCGGTCAGAGGCCGGTGATGGCGGTTCGTGTTGGATCAGAGTTAGTAAATAACGACAATGTGAAAGGTTTGACTAAATGAGCACCAGGCTCTTGCATTCTATCGTATGTGCTTCCCTCTTCAGCCTTTTGGGACTTCAGGGCGGACTGCTGGCCAAGGATAGCCCGAAAAAGGTCGGCATTTTGCAAAAGTCTAATCTGGCCACGGTGGACGCCAAAACGCACAACGTCGGCAATATGTGGTTGACCGTGACCAATTATGGCAAGTTTGGTGATGTGCCGGATATGCCTTCTTGTGAATTCCCAGCCAATTCGGATGTGGAGTACTTGTTTGTCGGCGCCATCTGGATCGCTGCCATTGTAGATGAAGACACCATGGCCTCTATTGGCGATCAAGGCTGGGGTGCCGGACCCGGCGGACGACGGGAAGCCTTTTGGCCCGGTTGGGGCGTCGGAGATACCATTGTCTGGAAGTCCACCAGAAGAGGGACGTCCCATTATGATTCCACCGCCGCTTCTGAGCAAGATTACATAGCCGTTTACACCGATACTTCCAAAGCCATGTCTTTTGAAGGCCACCAGCCGATGGGATTACATATCACGCAAAAAAGCTATGCTTGGAGCTATTCATACGCCGAGGATTTTATCATCTTTGATTACTTAATTAAGAACATTTCCAGCCAAGTCTTTTCCAAACCCAAGACCTTTGAAAAACTCTACATGGGAGTCTATATCGACGGCGACTGCGGACATAAGAGCGTCCCCGCATTCTATTCCGATGACATTACCGGCTTTATGCGCACCAATACCGAGGGGGATACCGTCAATATCGCCTGGATCAAAGACAACGACGGCGATAACGGATTGACCCCGGGTGTGACCGGTGTCCGTCCACTCTACCCGCCGCCGGAAAGGGTTAGCTACAACTGGTGGGATCCTCCCTCGGATTGGGGCCCCACGGACCCAAGCAATCCCAACGACTGGGGCTTTATCCCGGAATTGCCCGGACAGATGTACCGGATCATGAGCAATGGCTATATTGATCCCGATCAAACCAAAGCGAACGCCCCCAGCGGCATCAAGACGAGTGGAATGGACACTCGTTACTTCATATCCTTTGGCCCCTATAAAGTCGAGCCGGAAAGTACGCTCACGCTGACCTTGGCTTACGTGGGCGGTCTTCCCAACCCGGGCATAGGTGATGAATTCGATGATCTGGGTCGCAACGCCCGCTGGGCAAAAGACGTGTACGATAATCCTCCCGCCGACGGCATTCCTGATTTTTCCGGACCTCCGCCGCCACCATCGCCTGAATTACAGGTCATTCCGGGCGACAAGATGGTAACTTTGCGCTGGAATGATATTTCCGAATACGCGGTCGACACCTTTAGCCATTTGGTAGACTTTCAAGGCTACCGCGTGTATCGCAGCCGTACGGGCATCCTTTCGGATATGCAGCTTCTGGCCGAATACGATAAGGTGGATGGCTATGGCTATGACTTTGGATTCAGCGGAGCCAATCCTGAGTTGGAGGTCGACAATTCCAAGAATCCTCCCGACACAACTGTGTGGTACACGTATGTGGACAGGGGCTTGACGAACGGTGAGTTTTTCTATTATGCCGTCACGGCCTACGATAGCGGCTATGCACCGACAGGATTGGAGCCGTTAGAGAGCAGCCCAGCAATTAATTTGACGCGGGTAGCTCCCTCTGTTGGTCCGGAAGCGGCAGGACAGATTGGTGAAGTACTGGTGGTGCCGAATCCATATCGAATCAATGCCAATTACTACAACTCTCTTTGGGAATCCGGTACCAACGACACCGATAAGAGAATCGACTTTACCAATTTGCCGACCAAATGCACCATTCGTATTTACACCATCGCCGGTGATTTGGTGGCGATTTTGGATCATGACTACCCGGCGTCCAGCCCGATACCCAATCGGCACTCCTGGAACTTGGTCAGCAGGAACATACAGGCCATTGCCAGCGGCATCTATCTGTTTGCTGTGGAGGCAGAGCATGGGAGCTATGTGGGGAAGTTTGTGATCATACAATAAGCGGTCAGCGACCAGCGGTCAGCAGTCGGCGGATAGTGGACAGCGGTCAGTGGTCAGCAGTCAGCGTGCTGAAGAAAGCGGACAGCGCTCAGCAGCCAGAAGTCAGTGGTCAGCGTGTAATTTGAGGGAAAGGGGCGTTGGCATGATAAGAAGCTTTCGGGATTTGAAGGTGTACCAATTGGCGTATCGGTTGGGCTTGGAAGTTTACAAGGAGAGTAAAAGATTTCCGCCGGAAGAGCGTTTTGGGCTGACCAGCCAAATCGGAAATTCCTCTCGATCTATACCGGCACTGATCGCTGAGGCATGGCCCCGGCGCAAATATGAAAAGGCCTTTGCCAACAAGCTTAGCGAAGCGGACGGTGAGGTCAGCGAGACTCAGGTGTGGTTAGATTTTGCAAGAGATCACGGATTCATTGTGGAAGAGAGGTGCAAGTCTTTGCTCACTGGATATGAGCAAGTTGGCAAGATGTTGGGCAGCATGCGAGCAAAAGCCCATTTGTTCGCCCAATAGGGCAGCAAACCGGGTGACTGACTGTCGGCTCCTGACGGTTGATCGCTGATCGCCGACCGCTGCCTTCTGACTGCTGACAGCCGACCGCTGGCTGCCGATCGCCTCCCGCTCGCTGACCGCCGGCCGCTGCCTTTTGTTTCAAGTCTGTTTGAGGAGTATCCTTAGCATGAAAAACAAGCTTTGTGTTTTAATCACAATTATTCTTACAACTCTTGCTTCAGCGCAAGTTGAGCTCACCCAGTTTGCTGGGCGCGGCAAGGTGGGGTCTACGGGTTTGCAGTTTCTAAAAATTGGCATTGGCGCTCGCGCCGTAGGCATGGGCGAATCTTTTATAGCCTTGGCCAATGACGCCTCGGCAATGCATTACAATCCTGCCGGTCTGGTGCAACTGCAAAAACGTGAAGTCATCTTTTCTTTGATCAAATGGCCGGCAGACATTAGCTATGGCTACGTGGGTATTGTAATCCCAACTGAGCGTTTCGGCGCCATGGGCGCTTTTGTCGGTGCCTTGACGACCGGCGATATGAAAAAAACAGTGCCGTATAAGGAATGGACCGGAGAATATTTTTCCGCCTCGGATTGGTTGGTCGGCGCGTGCTATTCGCGCAGCTTGACCGACAAATTTTCCATTGGCGGCAATATCAAGATCATCTCGGAATTTTTGGACAATGAAAATATCACCACCTGGGCGGCCGACTTTGGCACTCTATTCGATATTGGCATTCGCAAGCTAAAGTTCGCCATGTCGATCACCAATTTCGGACCCAACGCAAAATTCATTTCCGAAGAGTTTTCCATGCCCATCGGCTTTAAAATCGGCGCAGTTATGGAGGCGATGAATTGGCGTGACAATACCGTAGTGGTCACAGTGGAGGGTTCTCATCCCAATGATAACGTCGAGCAAGTGGGGGCGGGAGTTGAGTATACTTTGCGTAGTATGTTGGCTTTGCGAGCCGGATACCGAAGCTTCATGAAGCTGGAGGACAAGGACCGCAACGTGCAGGTGGGCGCCGACAAATACCTGGACGCAGCGGAGCCCTTGGAAGGCCTCTCCTTTGGCGCCGGCCTGCATCTGCCGATCGGAGGCACCGCTACATCTCTTGACTACGCCTACTCGGACATGGGTTTCTTACAAAATGCCCAGCGGTTAACCATCACTTTTAATTTTTAGACGGACGAGATAATGAAGCAATACCTACTGCTTGTGATTTCGACGATAAGCGTTTTGCTTCTCGCTTGTGGCAATGGCAGAATTCCCACAGCCACGGAGCCGCTGCAGGAGTTGCACGCCGCCTACGTGACCGGTCGGCCTTATGTGGATGGCTTGGGGAGTGAACAAGTCTGGCAAAACTCTCGGCCTTTTATTGTGCATATCGAGAGAGGCGAGGACGGCAAAGAGTCATTCAATATCACTTTCAAGGCCATTTGGTGGAAGGAATGGGCGAAAGGCGCTACCGCTTGGGAAGAAAAGGCATTTCTCGCTTTGCTGGTGAATTGGCCGGATGATGACAAGAACATCGACAAAAATGCCTGGAGTTTTGATCCTGCTTCCTCACGCTGGAGCCGGACCGAACAGCAATCCGATTGGCTGCTGCTTCGTTGGTCCAGCTTTTCGGAATTGGCAGACCTGTGGTATTGGGACGCGGCCCTAACCAATCCTTTGGGCTATGCAGAAGATCAGTACCTGCAAACCCTGCTCATGAGCGATTCTACCACCAAGTCGATCATTTGGATTGATGGCTTGAATTTTAACAACGATACCGCCGTTGAGCAAAACACCTGGGATTTGAACTATGATGACAATTTGACGCCCAGAGATTCGTCCGATGACAAACCCAAATGGGCATGGAAAGTAGCTACACCTTCTCTGCCGCGAGTGGTGACCAGCGAAGAGGAGCGCAATCATTTTCTATTGGCAGGCGATATTGACTTTCTCCGTAACACCCCCTTTGCAAAGCCTACGAGTGCCGTTACCATCCCCGGCTACGCCTTGGAAGAGCCCAAAGACGAGCCCGCGGATATCATGGCGGCGGGAAAATGGGCAAACGGCGAGTGGACGCTTGAATTGGTGCGCGCGGCCGCAACCCCGCAGACCAATGACGTTGCCTTCACTCCTAGTGATCGCTGGTTCTCGCAGGTATTTTATGTCTTTGTTGGCGACGATGAAGAGTCACCGCTTGACATAGGCAGTTCCTCCATCGCCTTGCCCATGAATAGCATCGTATTGAGTTTTGAATTTGTGGCATCGACGAATTAGTCATTTTGAATGAATCTTTTCGCGGCTTTCAGAGGCTCGAAAACGGTCTCAGGAAAAGCCTGGCAACAAAAGTCTTTGAGCAAAACTGAGGAGAGTACTCGAATGCGAATCAAACTACGCGTGCTGGCCGCAAGTGTGATAGGTCTGGGTGTCTTGGCATTGCTCGCCTGCCAAAAGGATTCCGTGAAGAAAATCATCCAGTCCGGACTGGCGGTAGAAGAGTCCGAGCCGGACAAGCTGAATGCCTACCCCATATTGAGTTACATGCAGACCAATTCGCCGGCGGCGCCGGCGGTCGATGGCGAAGCCAATGAAGACATTTGGCGCTTGACATTGCCCTATGAGGTGCAGACTACCGGGGGCGCCAATGGGTTTGCGCCCAAGGTCACGCTGAAGGCCTTGTACGATAGCTACTATTTATTTCTCCTCGCCATCTGGGATGACACGACGGAGAGCTACCTCAAGGATATGTGGTGGTACGGCAGCGCAGTGCAAGGCGACACGACCTATAAGGTCAAGAGTCCCGAATATGGCTGGCACCGTTTTTCTGAGCCATTCTCAGGATATTTGGCGAACTTGGATAAAATCCGCATCGATACGACCAAGACGCCGCCGGACACCAATTATATCTATTCTTACAAAAAGATCGATATCAGCGGCGACGAAGACGCTCTGTCCATCCTGTGGAATGTCAATTCTACCAACTTTCTCAACTGCACCAGCCTGTGTCATGGAAACCAAATGAATACGGACACCAAAGAGTCCGCTGATCTTTGGTATTGGGCGGCGGCGCGGACCAATCCCAGAAAATGCGCGGATGATCGCTCCCTTGCCGAGACCGGGTTTGTCGATGATACCGGCACTGCACCCTTTAAACTGAATGGCACAGGAACGGAGCCAGAGTTCGCTACTGCCAAGGATCCAGGAGCAAACGTCGCTTTTATCTATGATTCGACTGCGACGAAATATTATGCTACCCTCGATTGGGTGGGCGGCAACCGGGTGCCTGGCTATGTTCTAAGCTGGCCCACAGGCAGTCGCGCCGACGTTCGAGCGGCCGGTAAATTCGCCAACGGCAAATGGACCGTGGAAATTCGTAGAAGGCTGGACACATTCATAACGGACGGAACCGACGCCATATTTGATCCCGACGCCGACGCAAATATCGAATTTCATCTGGCAGTGTATGACAATGCGCGCGGCAAGTCCCATGCAATTTCTTCGGGCACGAGTGTGCTGCACTTTTTGCAGTTGGTTAAGTGAAAAGCGGCCAGCGCACGGTGACGAGTTACTGCTTCTTACTCGTATGCGCCCTTTCAGCTTCAGCGGAAGCAAATCAATCTAAGCACGATCTAGGAGAGTATTTGATAAGAAGTGTGTTTCGGTTGGACAGAATCACTTTGCACGACGAAAAGAGTCTGGAAGAGTAAACTTCTCGCTTAACTGTAAACAGTCATGCAAAAAGACAAATCATTTGCTATCCGTCACTGAGAGTGCGCTTTAGGTGACAAAATCCTTTGAAATAATTGGCGAAATTACTAACGTTGAGACGATTGCCGTGGGTAACGCGATTCGGGATATTGCGCGATTGCGGAAGCAATACGGACAATCACGCTGGCAAAAACTCAAAGGAATCGCCCTCATTCGCCTGAGCAATGGCAACGTTCGCAGGGCTGAGTTGCACTGGTATGAGGCCCATAGTATCGGCAAGAAAGAGATGAAACGTAAGCGATACGTGGATTAGAATGATGCCACTCAACAATTCGGAAACCTATCAGTTCGCGATTTGCATCGATAACTCAGAATATCCTGCTTCACTGGAGCTGCATAAAATCTATCGAGTAGTTCCGGACAAAAATGCTGCACGAGATGGTGATGTGCGCATCATCGATGAAAGTGGGGAGGACTATCTTTTTCCCGCGAGCTACTTCGTCTTGGTTGATATTCCAGATGGGGCGGGGCAGGTCTTGAACAAATCGTTTGCTGCAGATTTTCAGCCGGCGAGCTAAGGGGTAGCGTCAGGCGTCGATCGGCGCCGTTCGGGCATCGGACTATTCACCATCGCTTCGATAGCTATTTGCGCCTCTCAAAGAAGCGTGGCAAAAGATGATCTTTTGACGCCGTCTTTCATGAGTTGACTCAGGTGCGAGTTCGCGCTTGTGGTGATTTACAAATCCGACGAGCCTACGTTCAGTATACTGGCAATTCTTTTCGCGATTCAGAGGCCTTCTGTCAAAAGGACGGAATTATTTCGTGGCGAACAGGGGAAAGAAACGACTTGGAGACTATTAGATAATGAGCTCTCGAAATGCTTTTCTCTGTGTGGCAATTTTATTGCTAATCAGTTTCTCATTTTTCTTTGCCTGCAATATCAAGCCAACCGATCCGGGCAAGGCCAAAGGAAACGTTGCCCCGGAGACGTTCATCTCGCCGACGCCCCCGGAAGGATCGGAAAACAACCCTTTCCGCATTCGCCTGCAATGGCGGGGGAACGACTCCGATGGTCGCGTCAAGGAATACCAGTATCGCCTGGATGGGCCGCTCTTTGATAATACCTGGATAACTACTCCAAATTATTACCAGAATTTTAAGCTGCGCAACGGCTGGTACACTCTGCAGGTGCGCTCCGTTGATGACGACGGCGCAGTGGACGAGACACCCGCGACCCGGCGTTTCCATGTCCTTGGTCCCACCTTCGATAAAGGAATTTTGGTAATAGATGACGACAAGACCATTGATGACGAAGCAGATGACCGGAAAGACATACTGATGGACTCGCTGATGATGCGCGCCGGCTTTACCAAGTATGCATTTTGGGACTATGAGAAAATGTTCGGTATTACTGAACACATCGCGTTTACTGGCAAAGGTATCGATCTTCTGGGACAAGAGTACGACGGCCTCTCCGCCTTTTCCAGCGTTATATGGTACACCGGCCCCGGCGGCGAGAATAATCTTTCCAAGAATGAGCGGCTGCTCATCGATTATATGGACATGGGCGGGAATCTCTGGTTGTCCGGAACGCTGGTCATGATGTCCATGTTGGGCGACACGGCTGATGGCAGCGAAATCGCTCCGAATGCCTTGGCGCGAAAGTACCTCAAAATCCGGCGCGCCAAAGCCGCTTTGATCAAGACCGATATGTTTCTCAGCCGAATGCCCGGTTATCCCGATTTGGACAGCAAGTACGTCGTGCCGACTTCCGGGTTGACGGTTTACTTAGAAAACGCCTGCGATCAGCTCGTACCCGAGGCCGAAGGCGAAATACTCTATAGCTTCAGCAACAATATCTGGGTGGATGATCGCTTTGGGCAGGTGCAGTCCATCAATGCCGAAGAGTATGCCGGCAACCCGATTGCCATCCGCTATCGCAGTGACACCTACAAATCGGTTGTCTTCGGCTTTCCCTTGGTCAGAGCCACCAAGCGAGGGCGTCGCTACCAGAACAATATCATGAACGAAGACCAGATGGTCGAGGTGGTCCGGCAGGTGCTGGTGAACGAGTTCGGGGAAATGCCGCAATAAGCGGGAGAGTGTGTTTTCGGTCCAAAGCCTCGGAAAGCCTCCGGGGCTTTGGGCGTTTTAGGGAAGGCAATCAACGATAATTTCTGGCGAACTTGAGATTGAAATAATCACTCCAAAGCATTGGGGACCGTTTCACAAAGAAATGCTCTCTCGAAAACATCAGTTGCATCATAGGGATTTTGTGCTATATTTAGCTACGGAGATGAAGAATGATCTACCAAATCTTCTGACCGTACAAGTCAGGTTGGAAGGTTGGTTTTTTGGAACCTACCACAGTAATCAAGCGAGGCTTTTATGTCTCTTGTGGAAACCACATACGAACACATCATCCTGGATGATAAGAATAATGCAATCATAGAAGGCACAAGAACAAAAGTGCTTCAACTCGTTCTCGATAGGATGGCCTATGGATGGAGTCCGGAAGAGCTTCACTTTCAGCATCCGCACTTGACCTTGGGTCAAATATACTCCGCTTTGGCCTATTACTCTGATCATCAAGAGGAGCTTGATTCAGAAATTGAAAGACAATTGCAGAAAGTAGAGCATATGCGAAAAACGGCGGCTCCAACAGCTCTTGTACAGCGATTGAAAGCGAAGAAGCTGATCTGATAACCTTGAAGCTTTATATGGATCATCAGGTGCCCCGGGCTATAACAGAAGGATTAAGAAGCCGGGGAGTGGATGTCGTCACGTCTTTTGAAGATAAGACCAGCGATTGGGGGGATTCGGAGCTTTTGGATCGCGCATCGCAATTGGGACGTGTGCTCTTCACGCAAGATTATGATTTGTTACAGGAAGCGACAAAACGGCAAAGGAGCGGCAGAGCGTTCCACGGCGTCATTTACGCGCATCAGTTACGCATTTCGATTGGGGCCTATGTTTGCGATTTGGAAGTCTTGGCGAAAGCGGGTGAAACTGCCGATCTTCTGAATCAAGTCCAGTACTTGCCCCTTTGAGGTCGGGAAGATTGACCGCCCAACGAAGTGGAATGGATCAACAACTATTCTGTACGGACATGATCATGCTTCATTGTCCTATTTGTGGTTCGAAAAAGAGCCGTGAGGAAATCGTTGATGAAGTGTTCAAACTCAACGGAAAGCACGTTTTGGTAGAGGGTATTCCAGTTAAAGTTTGTGTACGGTGTGCTGATAAGACTTTTAGTCGCGAGACAACAGAGAGAATTCGGCGAATCGTACACGGTCAGTTGGAGCCTGCGAAATCAGTTCCGATGGATGTATTGGAATTCGTGTAACATCCAAACGCAATGAGACCCCTGATTGTCTATATCAAGCTGCCTCTAACGACCGGCTTGAGCGGAAGCGGCGTGCTGGATCATTTTTTGCAGGTGTGCAAGCAGCAGAATTCGTCGGTTTCGTCAACGTTTGTCGTGTAGTGCGGCGCCGCTTGACCCGAGCGTTAGACGATTGGTACGTTGGAACCTACCACAATCATTTTGCGAGGCTTCTATGTCTCTTGTAGAAACCACATACGAACACATCATCTTGGATGAAAAGAACAATGCAATTATAGAAGGCACAAGAACAAAAGTACTTGCACTCGTTCTCGATAGAATGGCCTATGGATGGAGCCCGGAAGAGCTCCACTTTCAGCATCCCCATTTGACCATGGGGCAAATATATGCTGCCTTGTCCTACTACTCCGATCCTCAAGAGGGGATCGACAAAGAGATCGAACGGCGACTCGAAATAGTAAACGAGATCCAACGAGATATGACACCGCCCCCTCTGATTACGCGGTTGAGGGCCAAGGGGCTGATCTAATTTAACTCAAGCTGTACATGGATCAAAATGTGTCCAAAGCTATTACGAATGGATTGCGCATGAGGGGTGTCGATGTGATCACCGCATATGAGGACAACGCGAGCAAGTTGGCTGATTCGACCCTATTAAGCCGGGCCAGCGAATTGGGGCGAGTACTTTTTTCTCATGACGATGATTTGCTTGTGGAGGCGGTGAAGCGCCTAAAGGAAGGTGAAGTATTTAATGGAGTGATATACGCTCATCATTTGAAAGTGTCCATCGGAGTCTGCAATCGAGATCTGGAGATTATTGCAAAAGCCGGTGAGCCTGAAGACATGATCAACAGAGTGTATTTCTTACCATTTTGATGATCCCGTATATGATCTCGGCCCTAAGCCTAAAGCGACAAATCGGATGAAAAACGCGAATCTCTGACGATTGCAGGGGGATAGAATTCTGCAGAGCGGCCCCAAATGAGTGACGAAATAAGAGTCGAGTGTGCGTTTTAATACTTTCTTGGTCTTAGTAGATTAAGAAATAATACTCAGAGGCTATAAATTGAAATTAACCTTTGAATGGCACGAGGAAAAGGCTAGGAAGAATTTCCAAAAGCATAGGGTAAGTTTTGAGGAGGCAAAAACAGTTTTCAATGATCCGTTCTTAATGACATTTCCGGATCCGGATCATTCTAAAATGAACAGCGATATCTCAATATCGGCGTTTCTGCAAAGGGACGAATGTTGATGGTGATTCACACTGAACGTGAAAGAAATATTCGAATCATCAGTTGCCGTAAGGTAACCGCAAGCGAAAGGAAAACATATGAAGAAAGAAATTCCTGAGCAACTAGAGATGGATACCGACGATATGCGTCCAGAGTATGATTTTGCAAATATGGCCGGTGGTGTTCGAGGAAAGTACTACAAAGACTATCGTGCAGGGCATACGGTAAAGATTCACAAAACTGATGGAACAACGCTTGTTCAGCATTTCAAACTTGAAGAAGGAGCAGTGATGCTTGAGCCGGATATACGAAAGTATTTTCCTGATTCGGAAGCCGTCAATGATGCCTTGCGGTGCTTAATTCCTCTGCTATCCAAAAGGGGTAGAACAAAGAGAAAAAATGCCTAACAAAAAACGAGCGGTCGGGGAAAGCCAAGGCCTGATTTTCATAACGATGATACTTCCGATGCCTGGTTTTCGATCAAGCTTCGTCTTATGTTTTCCCCGCCGCCTATTTGGGACGAGAGATTTTGTTTACTAACCCGAGTGATCAGGAGAAAATATTGCCATTATGCGAAAACGGTTAGTCATTGGCTGTTTATGTTTTTTTCTTCTTGCCTTGTTCATTGACGCTAATTATGCACGCCATCTGCCCGGCAAAAGTGTCGGCGCTCTGGAATTCTATTTGGACACCGCCAGCTTTCGTTCCTCAGTCGGAAACGCCTATCAAGAGTTCTACTACCAGATCCCATTAGGTCAGTTGTCTTTCACAACGAGGGACGGGAAATTACTGGATACCCTCGAAATTTCATTCTCCCTCAAAGATGACCGCGGCGATTCGGTTTATCAAAATATCTGGCTAACGCCTTTGCTGGCCGCTGCCGACCAGCAATTAGCCGGGCGATTCATCCCGGAGCAATTCGATCTCCTGTTACAGCCCGGCAAATATCAGGCATCGCTAAGAATTCAGGAGAAAAGCAGCAAACGTCAAGGAACAGCCGAGCTTGGTTTTAGTGCCATTGGATTTGACCAACAGCATTTTTCTACAAGCTCTATTCAATTCGCCAGCGACATCCGCCATGATTCGACCGACGGAAAATTCGTCAAGAACGGTCTGCGCATTCTCCCCAATCCATCACGAATCTTTGGCGGCGCACTGCCCATGCTGGTTTTTTATTACGAAGTTTATAATGTGCCCGTCAATCCCAACTCTACAGACTCGTTAGAATTTGCCTATGAGCTCTTGGATCAGGAGGGCCAATTGGTGCGGCAATTGCCGGCGAAACGTAAGCAGACCCAAGGTTCTGCCGAAGTAGAAGTAGGAGCCATGAGCACGGCAGCATTGTCCGATAGTCTTTATCAGCTTCATCTCACGATCAAACATTCGGCAAGCCAGCAAACGATCGAGCAGACCGCCTTTTTTCGCAATGTTCCGCTAACCCCGCCAACTTCCATTGATTCCCGCGTGGCGCAGATCATTAACCAGATGACGCCGGCAGCGCTCAACCTGCATATTCGCCAGGCGCGCTATATTATGACCAAGGATGAAGGCAACCTGTTGAAGCAGCTTGACGAAACGGGCAAGCGCCGGGCCTTGATCCAATTTTGGCAACAACGTGATCTCGACTCTTCCACGCCTGAGAACGAGTTTTGGCAGCAATACATGGGTCGTATTCAACTGGCAAATAGTCGCTACACCACCCCATACGAAGAAGGCTGGCTGAGCGATCGCGGCCGCATTCTCATCAAATACGGCGTTCCGGACGACATCGAGCGCCACCCGGTTACCATTGATTCCAAGCCGTTCGAGGTCTGGCGCTACTATCGGGAAAGAGGATTACGGTTTATCTTTATCGACGAATCCGGCTTTAATCGCTACCGGCTCATCTTCAGCAACGTCGAAGATGAAGTGACGGATCCAAACTGGCAAAATTTGATCAATTACAAGTGACCGGAATGCTAACTCTGCGCAACTTTTTTTTCGTTTTGCTGGCCATTTTAGGCCTGTTCAACTGTAGTGAGCCGACGCGAGTTTTGCAGCATTCGCCGGTTATTCACTCAATCGCTGTGGATCGGAGTCAAGTTTATCCTCAAGAGTTTGTCACGGTTCAAGCCAAGGTAAGCGACCAAGACCAGGGCGATAAACTCACCTATCGATGGACGGCCAACGGCGGCGCATTTGTGAATTCCAGCAACAATCCCACCCAATGGCATGCCCCAAGTTTTCCTGCCACCTACACACTGACCTTGGCTGTTTCGGACGGAATTTTCCAGGTGACGGATTCGACGACCGTCAAAGTGATACCGAGATAGTCAGCATTTCCCAAGTGGCATACTCCCAATTGCTGGCAACGGCTCGTAGCTGGATTATTTTTTTACAGCCTTTCGGGAATGGAATGCTCAAGGTGATTCGCTCATGGCGCCCCTCCAGAGGGGAAATATTATCTTTGAAAAATCCAATTTGCTTCTAAATTAGCAGCACTTGTCGATGACGTTTGAATTGGCAAGATGTTGACAGAGTGTCGATTCCTCAAAGGAGATCCAAATGAAGCTCAAAATTCCGATTTTTCTTGTAACAGTCGCTTTGTTACTGATGGAATGCTCAAAGGATGAACCCACCAAATCAAATCCCAAACCCCCGGCGCTGCCGACCGCCGTCACGCTCTCCGGGCCAACTTCTTCACAAGCCCCGGTCGAAATTGGCACGGGCATCAACACTTTCAATGCATATCAGGGTACCGCTTTACTATATTTGCAAGTCGTCGGGCTGAGTGAGCCAGAGGTCAGCGGCAACGCTTATGTCTGGAATTCCACCTTTTCAGGGGCCACGGTCACCATTACGGCGGTGCGCTCCGCGAAAAACACGGTTGATTGGACGGTGGTCATCAACGGCACAACCACAACGGGGACAGCCTATAACAACTGGACCGCCGTTACGGGCACAACGACCGAAGACAATAAAAGCCAAGCTTGGAAATTGTATCAACCCAATTCTAGCACTCTGCTACTACAGGCCTCCTGGGTAATAGATGCGAATAACGTCATTACTGCCATTTTGGAATATCCCGCTCCCATTTCGGAAAAGCAGCAGGTGATTGATCGCCCGGACGGCTCCGGCTCCTATGCAAAGTGGAAAGGTACGGTCAAGGTGTATGAGGCCATTTGGGTGGCCAATGGTACCGGCTCGTACCAGCAATGGGATGCCAACGGGAATTTGATCAGTGAAGGGAGTTGGTGAGAGCGACCGGCAGTCGGGTTGCTTATGAAAGCCGCGGAACTGTTTTCGAGCAATTTCTGCCGTTGGCAGCCAAACACAAGTGAAGTAGCTGACTGCTCAATCATTACCGCGACAACTTTGGAAGGACGGACTATGGCGAATCATCATCAAGGATTTCTGCCTTTGCAGTTACGGCAATTTGTAAGCATCGTGTTGTTGGGCGCCTTATTTGCAGTCGAACTCACGTTGGAGGCTTTCGCTGTCGAGTCCAGGCAACAGGCTCCCCTGCCTTTCTTCCCCAATGGCACTTATGACCCAAATATTCCCAAGCCGGATGAGGTCATCGGCTTTCCCCTCGCTTCCGAGCCGGTCAATTACAGCTTGATGACCAAGTATCTTTTCGCTTTGGATCAGGCCGCTGCGCGTGTCAAGCTAACGGAATACGGTAAGACTTACGAAGGGAGGTCGCTCTATTACTTGGTTATCAGTTCAGAGGAGAACGCCGGGCGGTTGCAGGAGATTCAATCGAACATCAGCCGCCTTGCCGATCCGCGCAAATTAGCTTCCGGTCCATCTGCGAGCGAGCTGATTAGGAATACTCCTGCGGTTGTCTGGATCGGCTACAGCATTCATGGTGACGAGTTGTCAAGCACCGATGCTGCTTTGCAAGTGGCCTATCAGCTCGCTGCGGGGACCGATACCGCTACCCAGAAAATCCTCGATGGACTGGTGGTTTGCATCGATCCGCTGCAGAATCCGGATGGCCGCGAGCGCTTTGTGCACCAGATGCAGCAATGGTGCGGCATAGTTCCGAACTCCGACGTCCAGAGCATGCATCACACCGGCATGTGGCCATGGGGGCGAGGCAATCATTACCTGTTCGACATGAATCGGGACTTTTTGCCCATGGTACACGCGGAAACGCGGGCGCGTATGCACGCCATTTTGCAGTGGAATCCGCAAGTGCTGATCGACTCTCACGAAATGGGAGCGCTGGACACCTACCTCTTTTCCCCGCCGCGCGAGCCGTTCAATCCGAATTTGACCGCGCATCAACACAAA
>DYKH01000332.1 GCA_020722685.1 Caldithrix sp.
GGGTTTTTTATGCCCCACGCTCACAGAACCAAGATAGCAGGCGGCATCTAATGCCATTTGTAGATATGACCCATGCCCTACACGTCAGGGCATCATCGTTTGCGAGTATCAAACGCATCGCGCAAGCCTTCGCCAATAAAAATCAGCAACACCAGCAAGCCAACCAGTACGCCAAAGGCCGATAGAGACAACCACCAGGCATCAATATTTTCCTTACCTTGAGAAAGAATTTCTCCCAAGCTCGGCGTGGATGGAGGCACACCCAAGCCCAAGAAATCCAGACTCGTAAGTGCAAGGATCGCCCCCGACAAACGAAAGGGCAGAAAGGTTAATACTGGGGTCATGGCATTCGGCATCAAATGCCGCCACATGATGGATCGATTGGACACACCCAAAGCGCGCGCCGCGCTAACGTATTCTAAATTTCGCCCACGAAGAAACTCAGCGCGCACATAATCTGATAAACCCATCCAGCCAAATAACGACAATAAAATCAACAACAACCAAATGCTCGGACTAAATATTGAACTAAAAATAATCAGTAAATACAGCTCGGGCATCGAACCCCAGACCTCAATAAACCGCTGAAATGCCAGATCAAAACGCCCACCAAGATAACCTTGCAGCGCACCCGTCAGCAATCCCAAGCCCAAGCCCACAGCAGTCAGCGCCAAGCCAAACAAAACCGACAGCCGGAAACCATAAATCAGGCGTGCCATCACATCCCGACCACGGTCATCGGTTCCCAGCCAATGTTGCGCATCCGGCGGTGCCGGATTGGGTTGCGCAGCGTAATAATTAATCGAGTTATAACTATACGGAATCGGAGCGCGCACCATCCAGTTGCCATTTTCAGTTAAGCGCTGGGCTACATACGGATCATGATAATCCGCAGGCGTTTCAAGCTCACCACCAAACATAATTTCAGGATAATGATGCAAAAAAGGTAAATATAACGTCCCGTTATAACTCACCAACAAGGGCTTATCGTTGGCGATCATTTCCGCCATCAGGCTTAATGTGAATAAAATGAAAAATATCCACAAACTCCACCATGCACGACGATGGCTACGAAAGCGCAGCCACGCCCGAGCACCGGGCCGCATGACCGGTGTAGCTTCTGGAACTTTACTAATCATCACGCCACCGCACTAAATTGAATACGTGGATCAATCCAAACATAGGTTAAATCTGTCAATAATTTGGCAACCAAACCGAGCAAGGTATAAATATACAGCGTGCCCAAAACCACAGGATAATCCCGCTGCAATACAGCTTCATATGACAACAAGCCTAAACCATCCAGAGAAAACAAAGTCTCGATCAACAAGCTGCCCGTGAAAAAAGCACCAATAAACGCCGCAGGAAAACCCGTAACCAAAGGAATCACTGCATTTCGAAACACATGACCATACAAAACCTGATTTTCAGCCAATCCCTTAGCGCGTGCCGTCAACACATATTGCTTACGAATTTCCTCTAAAAAACTATTTTTGGTGAGCAAAGTCATGACCGCGAATTGGCCGACCACCATTGCCGTAACGGGTAAAATCATATGCCATAGATAATCAGAAATCCGTGCAGGCCAGGATAATTCAGCCCAGTTATCCGAGGTCAAACCCCGCAACGGAAAAACATCCCAAAAACTGCCACCACCAAACAATACAAGTAAAAACAAACCCAACATGAATCCTGGAATAGCGTAACCTACAAGCAGCACGGTGGTCGTCCACATATCAAACGGCGTCCCATCGCGCACAGCCTTACGCACACCCAACGGAATACTAACCAGATAGGTGATAAGAAACGTCCATAATCCCAAACTAATGGACACCGGCATTTTTTCCGCCATTAGGCTCAATACACTTTGATGCTGGAAATAACTATCCCCAAGATTAAAGGTTAAATAATTTCCTACCATGCCGACAAAGCGCTCCCATGCTGGCTTATCGAAACCATAAAAGGCACGAATCTCGGCAAGTCGCTCCTCATCCAAACCCTGAGCGCCGCGATACATACCTTCAGCGCCTGCGCTCGCCTCACCGCCGTCGCGACCCCCATGCTGTAACTGATGCACGAGTTGTTCCACCGGCCCACCGGGAACAAACTGCGTCACCGCAAAGGTAATTAACAAAACACCGAACAAGGTCGGAATCATCAACAACAAACGTTTGAAAATATACGTTGTCATGCGTTTGCCTCTGGCATGGGTTTTAAGCGCGGCAATCCATGTTTCTCGCGTGCCCGATCACAGGCCGAATCCAGCTCCGGGTCATCCAGCGCCATCAAAAATTCACGGCACGGTGACGGGCGGCGCTCATAGATGCGGCACGGGGTAAAGCCACCAAGTTCCCCTTCAAGTGCGATACAACGCGGCTGCGGACGATTGGTACCTTTCATGACCGCACGAAAATCGTTGAGCTTATCGGTAAGCTCGACCGGAACCACGCCACCCGCCGCAGGCTCGGCTTCTGTCCAATAAAAACTGACCCGAAACGTGGCGCAACAGGCGCCGCACGTTAAACACGGATGCAAGGTGCCATTCATGGCCTTCTCCACCATGTTTTCAACACCCAAGGTTCGGCCTCAAAGTACAAAGGCAAGGTTTTGGGATAGGCAAAATAATCCCAATATGCAATACGGTGATTGGCAATATACCAATTTGGCACAAGGTAATACCCCCACAATAATACTCGATCAAGTGCATGGGTCGCAGTGACTAAGTGCTCACGGTTTGATGCGTAAACAATTTTTTCCACCAGCGCATCGACGACTGGACTTGATACACCCGCCACATTACCCGATCCTTCCTGGTTCGCACTCGAAGAGTGGAACATATTAAACAACTCATTCCCCGGCGATTGCGACGCGCCGAATACCTCAATCACGGCATCAAAATCAAAAGTATCAACCCGGCGTTGATAGAGCGCAGCATCAATTGTGCGGTAATCGGCGCGAATACCAAGTTTGCGCAGATTATAAACATAAGGTGCCATAATGCGCTCAAAGCCCTTTTGACCAAGCAAAATTTCAAACTCAAACACCTTTCCCTGCGCATTGGTCAACACACCATCTTTGACATGCCAGCCGGCTTCCGCAAGCAAACGCTTAGCTTCAAGCAAATTGGCGCGCAAGGCTGCCGAGTCTGGGGCAGATGGTGGGCGGTACACTTGGGTAAACACTTCAGGGGGTAATTGAACGCGGAAAGGTTCAAGCAGCTTCAATTCGTCAGCCGAAGGCAAACCATGCGCCGCCAACTCACTATTACTAAAATAACTATCGCAGCGCGTATATTGACCGTAGAAAAGATTGCGATTTGACCATTCGAAATCCATCGCCAAACCCAAAGCCTGACGCACGCGTCGATCTTGCAATAATGGGCGGCGTGTATTGAACACTACTCCCTGCATACCTGCATTATTACTATGCGAAATCGTGGTTTTTATGATCTTGCCATTGGCATAGTTAAGACCTGCATGATCGCGCGCCCAACGCTTGGAGTGATTTTCATAAAAGAAATCAAACTCCCCCGCCTTGAAGGCTTCCAGCGAGACGGTACGGTCTTTGTAATACTTGAAACTGATCTGATCAAAGTTATACATACCGCGTCGCACCGGCAAATCGTTCGCCCAGTAATCTGGGTTGCGCCGATATTCCACCTGCTTACCCCAATCAAACGACTCCAGGAGATAAGGTCCGCTGCCGATCGGTTTCACCCGCGCCAATGCGTCAAACGCCCGTCCATTCACCCATTGTTTCGACAACACCGGCATTTCACCCAAAATCAGGTGTAATTCAGGATTGGGTTTTTTGAACACAAAGCGCACCGTGCGCTCATCCAGCAATTCGCCGCGCTCTACATCCGCCCAATACACGCGATATTGCGGGTGCGCTTTGGCGGAACGCAGCGCTTCAAACGAAAACAGTACATCCTGCGCCGTCACCCGCGAACCGTCGGAAAAGCGTGCCTGTGGACGCAGGCGAAAGCTGACAGACAAACCATCCTGCGCCAAGGAAACATCTTCCGCCAGCAAG
>DYKH01000333.1 GCA_020722685.1 Caldithrix sp.
GGGTAGATCGAAGCGGGAAACAGCGGAAGAAGCTGTTCGGCGGCCTGAGCATATTCTTGCTCCTCGATGGGAAAATTCGATTTCAAGAGCGTAAAGCCATAAATGTGGCTGTCAATCGCATTGATGGCATGATCGGCCAAAGCATAAGAAAAACCGGCGGCGCGCAGGCATCCCATCGAGGCATCGCTATAGCGCAGCATTGCCGGGCCGATATTGATGCGCGAAACGATCAGTATGGAAGCCCACGGGTGGCGCAGCAACATCTCTTGCGCCGAAATGGCGCGTTGTCGCAGGGCGAGCTTCCAATGGATGTTGGTGGCAGGCAATTCAATCTCGGCCACAACCATGTCCACCATGCCATCCAGCAGATCATCCTTGTTTTTGACGTGGTTGTAGAGCGACATGGCTTCGATGCCTAGCGTCTCGGCCAGTTTGCGCATGGATAGCGCGTCAATGCCGCGCTCATCAGCGAGCGCCACGGCGGCATGAAGAATGGTATCCCGGTTGAGGAATTTGGTTTGTGCTGCGCTTTTGGTACGGATTTTAGTAGGGTTTTCGGTCATCAGTGATCTTGACGTGCTTACGTTGTAAGCCTATTCTTGCCTCGTGCTTACGGTGTAAGTTCTGGGCTGGGTTGATGGGTTGGTTTCCATTAAGCGAGGGCGATTGTATGTTGATGAAAGCCGTTGTGTACAAAAAGTACGGTTCCCCCGAGGTTCTTCACTTGGAGGAAATCGAAAAGCCCACGCCCAAGGACAATGAAGTCCTGATAAAAATATACGCGACAACGGTAACATCCGCCGATTGCAGGGTTCGCAGCCTCAATGTGCCTACTGGCTTCGGACTGATTATGCGTTTGGTCTTCGGTATCAGGAAACCAAGACAACCCATATTGGGAATGGAGCTGGCCGGGGTCGTTGCGGCACTCGGTAAAGATGTCATGAACTTTAAAATGGGCGATCCGGTGTTTGCGTTTAGCGATACTCGTATGGGCTGTTATGCCGAGTATAAAAGCATGCCCGAAGACGGTGTGGTGCTCATCAAGCCTGCCAGCCTGTCTTATGATGAAGCTGCCGCGCTAGCTTTTGGTGGAACGACCGCCATGAGTTTTTTGCGCAGAGCTAAACTCCAATGCGGTGAAAAAGTGCTGATTAACGGCGCTTCCGGCAATGTGGGTTCCGCCGCTGTGCAGATCGCTAGACACTTCGGTGCTGAGGTCACTGGGGTGTGCAGTGCCGCTAATGTGGCTTTGGTCAAATCGCTGGGCGCGAGCCATGTGATTGACTACAGCCAAGAGGATTTTACGCAAAATGGCGAAACCTATGATGTCATCGTCGATACCGTCGGCAGGCTGTCGTTCTCGCGTTGCAAAGCTTCGTTGAAGCAAGGTGGGCGCTTGCTGATGCTTGTCGCCGGATTGCCCGAGATGCTTAAAGCGCCATGGTTGTCGATGATGAGCGGCAAAAAAGTCATCGCAGGTCCTGCTGCTGTGCGCGTTGAGGATTTGCATCGTCTTGCAAGGCTGGCTGAGGCAGGCGAGTTTAAGCCGCTGATTGATCGGCGTTACCCATTTGAGCAAATCGTCGATGCGCACCGCTACGTCAATCGCGGACACAAAAAAGGCAGTGTCATCGTAACCTTGGGGGCTAATGCTTCAACTTTAGGGACGGCGACGACGCTAACGAGCCGAGTACGCCCGGCGAGCGCAGCGGTCTTGCTGTGTCTATCCCTTGCCGGTTGTGCCTCAGTCAGCGGTGTCACTACCTCGGTGATTGCGGATAAAAACGTGGAGCATGTGGTGATGGGGAGCGGTTCACCCACCGTCGTGTTTGAAAACGGTTTGGGCGGTCAGCTCGAATGGTGGGCGCAGGTGTTACCCGTGGTCTCCAAGGAGACGCAGGTATTCGCCTACAACAGGCCAGGCATTGGAGACAGTGCCGCAGTCTCAACGCCACGCGATGGCGAGACGGTCATCCGGGAATTGAGAACGCTATTGCAAGCAAGGGGAATCACACCACCCTATGTGCTGGTCGGGCACTCCTTGGGCGGACTGTACATGCAGCTTTACGCCAGACGTTATCCAAACGAGGTTGCGGGTCTGGTTCTGGTCGATGCAACGCATCCCGAACAGTTAAAAGGTGCCGGGTCGAAAGAAAACTGGCCGGGGTGGTTCAAGGTCATGCTCGAAGCTTCGCTCTCCGAGGCTGCACTCAAGGAGTTGGAAGCCATTCCCGCCACAGGCTCCGAGATGCTTGCCTTACCCGCATTCAGCGGAAAACCGGTCATCGTGCTAAGTGCGCAAAAGCCGATGGAAGATACCTCAGAGATGGCGAAGCACGCCAATAGCAAGCGTGTCGATATTGCGCGTTTGCATCCGGGAGCGAAACAGGTTTGGGTGGATAGCGGCCATGCCATACCCCTCGAAAACCCGCAGGCGGTGATCGCGGCGGTTCAAGAAGTCCTGTCGATGGTCAGGGCGCAATCGACTGCAAAACAAGCTCAGGCTCAGCCATGAAAACCCTTAAAAAACTGCATTTCATAACCAATATTATATTCGCGTCAAGCGCGAGCTTACTCTTGGCAGGGTGCTCCACGACGGTGGCCACGCTTAATCCGTCTCCGCAGAAGCCCGTTTGCGAGCGGGCATCAAACGCCCTCGTGCTCTGGGATACGCAATGGCGCGAGAATCAAAAGGATATTGCCGAGCGTGAGTTTGCCGCTGAGACCGGTCTGCGGCAGTTTCTTGTTCAGTCAGGCTGCTTTGCCCACGCGCAATTACGGCGCATGAGCATCAACGAGTTGAGGACATTAAAAGGCCAGGACAACAGGTTCGATAAAGTCATTGCTATTACCGTGCGAGAAATAGGCCCTATCGTCATGTTGTTATCCACCGACGGAATCATCGAGGGCGGAACCGAGGTAGTTTTGAATATTACGGAGTATGCACAGCCTGAGTTAAACCCAAAGCGTCAGTTCGCAGTCAATTGGTTTAATGGCGGTAGTTTCGTGATCAAGGGCGTGGAATCCCTGCCGAATGATATGCAGGAGGCTTTACGCGCTGGAATGAAGCCGGACAGGGTGCGGTAGCAGTTGTTATTTATTGATGTCTGGGTTGGTTTGGTGTGGCTTATGACGGAATTCAATCTGTAGAAATTATAAAATAAAATCGAGGGATTTTTGATTATATTTTACAGCTATGTGATAGTTAGTTGTGTTGATATATTTCATGTAAGAGTTAACGAAGTTATTTCAAATTTATCCAATTAATTAATTGTAATGAGCTGTGCAAGGACAATATTTTGAAACTAAACATATCGATAAGACTTACAAAAACCATTGTTGGTTTTCTGATCTTCGCCTTTTGCCTAGCGCCCGCACAGGCAACTGACAGTCGTTGCCCACCGGGAATGCATTCGCCCGATGGCATAGCCTGCTATCCAGGTGAGAGTACATATGATCAGGACCAAATATTGAATTCGGTAACGCCAGGATTCAGACAGCCAACGGAACACAGGGATATATTATGGAGCGCGATCGCCATGGACCGGGATAAGTTAGTTGTAACCAACAAGGAAATGAAGTTTATTGGCGTATCGAGGAAGCAAAAAAGCATGAAGGAAGCAAAAAATGTGGCGCTTGATATGTGCCAGAGCGACGGTTCATCCAACTGTGAAGTAATTGAAACGGTAATAAATTCGTGCCTTGCAATTTCAATATCCACTGAGGCTAACAAGCTGGAATATGCTTTTAATGCTGATATGCAGTTGGCTATCGATCAGTCGATGAGAAAATGTAGTCAACAATATAAAGGCTGTAAAAACTCTTATGCTGACTGTTTCATGCAATAGCCAAAAAAACACTTTGATAATTTCAGGGTCACACTCTGATCGATAGTGTGTACAACATCCCAGAGTATGTTCTACTCATTAAATGAGTTTGCCCAAAATCTTTTCCACAAACTCAAATCGTATCGAGACATCTTCCATCGGCGCACTAAACCGCAACGTATCCTGCCCGCCAAGCTGGTAGGTTTTG
>DYKH01000334.1 GCA_020722685.1 Caldithrix sp.
ATACAATATTCCGAGCAAAATTGCAAGGGAGATTTCTGACGTTCCAACACAAATGACAGTCGTAATTGTGAACCGGAAAAAGGGCAACAAGTTTCGGCGAAGTAGCTTGAAATCGTAGCGGGGTGCCCAAATTACATCGCACTTTATTGAAGATTTTTTTCAAGATTTTTTTTAAACCGGAATAATCCCCATTGGTGCACTGTTTAATGGGTCAAATGAAATCAGAAGGAAATCTCAAAGGAAAAGTTTAAAGGAAATTTATCTATGCCGTATGAATGGAAAGTCGGCGCAAGACCTTATACAGATGAAGAGGCCAAAACGCTGCTTTCGAAAGTAATCAGTCCCGAGACGACAGATTGGCATTATAACAAGCATCACAAAGGTTATGTAGCTGCTCTAAATACTATCGAAAAAGAATTGCAGAGCGCGGACAGAGCGGCTGCAAATGGAAACTATAGTCAAATTGGGGAGCTCAAGCGCCGGCAAACTTGGAATCATTCAGGGGCATTACTGCACGACATATATTGGCAAGTAATGGGTGGCGATGGCGATGCGAAAAAGGGGCCACAAGTGCTCGAAGCCATCGAAAGAGAGTTTGGTTCGTTTGGCGCATGGAGAGATGACTTTAAGGCCACGGCCTTTTCAGCCAAGCTGAGCGGATGGGGATTACTGGTATATGACTCGTTGTACTCGAGTCGTCTATTGAACGTCTTAGTGGATGAGCATCAGTACGGAGCCATTTGGGGCGGCATCCCGCTGATTGCCTGTGACGTGTTTGAGCACGCATACTATCATAAGGATGGGCCAGGACGGGCAGCCTATATAGACAATTTTATCGCCGGTCTTCATTGGGGTCGGATCAATGAGAGATACAAAAAGTTTGTAAAGTAGCGTTTCATGGTTCCTCTCCTCCCATCGAAAAGCCCGATTGGCTCTGCTGATCGGGCTTTTTTATTTCCACATTTTCAAAGGGTATTATTTCCCCGTTGGTGCGGTACCCGCGATTTTGAGAGGTATTATCCAGGAAACGTGCTACATGGCTGACCACTGACTGCCTGCGAACCGAATCAATCCGCGGCAATTCTGCATGATTAAAGTGCGCCTTTTTCCGCTTGTAGCAATGCTGCTATAAAGACTTCCCGCATCTTGACACCTTGCCGCTGCCCGCTCAAGGCATCCACAGCTTCAAAATCAAAACCGTTTTTACGCGGGAAATAGCCGATCCAGTAGGGGTAATAGATTTCCCTGTCAAATTCGAAAGAACCCAGCGAGGCTTCCTCTCGCCGTTTTAGGCTTTGCAGCAGTAGATGGCGCCGGTAGCCATCCAAGCCGAGGCCACGAGCGGCATCTATTGATAGCAGAAACGCCGAGGTTCGATAGGGCTCAAGAGGGGACGGATCGGATTCGGCCCCCAAAAAGAAGGCAAATGATCCCCTGACGGCGTCGACACATATTTGCCCACAGTTGCTGCTTCCGTCGCGCTTTTCCACCGTGGCATTAAACAAATAGCAGGGCAGGTAAAACAGCTCGGCTTTGAGAATCCTTCGCTTGCGTGCCAGAGGTCGTGGCGGTTTGGCAAGCAGGGCCTGTGCCTGCTCCCGGCCAATCAAGGGGCGAATGTACATCCTCTAGTCCGGAAATTATTTCTGTTTCCTTTTGGACCGCGCTTTGAAAAGGGCGATGACGCCGCACAATAGCAAGAGCCCACCGGAGATCAAATTGGTGATTTTCCCCTGGAACGTGGTGGTAAATAAAATCGCAACGATGACCACCAAGCCAAACACGGACAAAAAGATTCCAATGACCCCTAAAGATTCAACTTCTTCCTTGACAGCTTTGAGATCGTTCACTTCTTCAGCCATGATGTGCCTCAATCAATAGTTACTCCGTAGCGCCGGATGCCGTCTTGCGACACTGCAAAATCGTATCCATATCAAAAATACAAGTACACACCCACCTGTACAGCGACAATGAAAAACACCCAGTACTTGAGGTTTCGCCAGAGATGCTGATCCTGAGCACCTTGATAAATGTACGCCCGCCGCAACGTCATGGCAAAGATAAACGGAACGATGAAAGCCATGATGACAAAAAATCGCCCCCAACCCTCCGATACGTTTGCCAGCCAGTCAAAATTGAGCATGTTCTCTCCAAAGCCTTATTGTGAGATGTTCGATTGTAGAGTTTGCTGTAATTCATCGTCATGAAGCACCAGGCCATACACCAATCCGCGCAGCTTTGTCAATGGCTCGGCGGTCGTAAAAAGGCTGACCGTGATGCCCAAGATGAGCGAGCCCAAAAAGCTCCACCAAGAAATATACAAGAACGGGTTTTCAATAGTAAAAAGCTTTCCTTTGAAAACGAACATGGTCGCGGAAATGCACAAGCCCCCCAGCAAACCGGCCAATCCTCCCCATTGGGTCGTGCGAGCCCAAAACATTCCCAGCACCAATATCCCCAACGTTGGTCCTTGAAAGAAGGAGAGCAAAGTCTGGATATAAACGTACATGCCGGGAAAGTAGGAGGTGATGGGAGCAGACACCACGGCAAAGGCCAGAATGATGCCAGTGATGACGCGCCCCATCATCAAATAATGGCGCTCACCGGCGTCTTTCTTGATGAACAGCTCGTAGATGTCTTTCGTCCAAATGGTGGCGCAGGAATTCAATGCCGAAGCCACGTTGGACATGAATCCGGCAAAGAAGCCGGCAAAGACCAAACCGACCATGCCGGGCGGCAAGAGTCGTTTTATGAGCGCCGGAAAGGCTCGATCACCGTCCTCGATCCCTGGAACAAGTCCCAAAGCAATGAGACCGGGGAACACCACCAACACCGGAATCAGCATCTTGATACAAGCGCCCCACAGGACGCTGGCCTTGGCGTTCCACTCATCGCGGGCGCCCAACGAACGCTGGACGATGGCTTGATTGGCGATAAAATACGCTGGGGCAAGGACGATGGCCAGACCGAAAAGAATACCCGTCCAAGGGTACGGTGTGTTGGCCTTGGGAGAGACAATCAGCGTAAAGTGATTGGCATATTCCGGCCCCATAGCTTTGATCTTTGCGGCCATGGCGCTCCATCCGCCTAATTCCCAAAATCCCAATATGAGGACCGAAGCGGCGCCGATGAACATGATCAACAACTGCACCACTTCCGTCATCACCACGGCGGACAGACCGCCGGTAATGGTATAGAGCCCAACAATGGCGCCGGTAATGACGATGGAGGTCATGATCGGCCAGCCGATCAGCTCACTCAACAGCACGCCACTCGCCCACAGGGTGACGCCCAGACCGAAGGTCATGAAGATGAGCCAGACGGTGGCATGCACCGTGCGCACGTAGACATTGAACCGTCGGCCGAGATACTCGGGAATGGTGAAAACGCCGGCGCGCCAGTAATACGGAACAAATACCAAGGCCGCTAAAATCATCGCCGGAACGGAGCCGATCCAATCGAAATTGCCCACGACAATGCCAAAACGGTAAGCTTGGCCGGTGAGTCCGACAAAGTCCACTGCGCCAATATCGGTCGCAACGATGGACATGCCGATGGCCCAAAACGGCAGGGTCTTGCCGGCAAGGAAGAAATCATGATCAGAATGGACGTATTTGCGAAAGTAAATACCCATCATCATGATTCCACCCAGATACAAAAGCACAATGAACAGGTCAATGCCGGACAAGGCCATGCAGTCCTCCAAAGTTAGTCGATCGACCAAATTCTTTCATACGAACGTAGGAAGTTCTTCCCGCCCGAAAGTTTGCTTGCTGGTGAAGATTGGCGGGAATATAAGGGAAATTTCAGCTTTTGTCAAGCTTGGCTTGCTGTTTTTAGTATTACCCGCATTGACTCATAAAAAGGTAACCATGCGTTTTTGGAATAAGATTCGTTGCCTCATAATTTATGTGACCGTATTAATGAATGGAGACATGAATTATGGGACCAAGAGCAAAAAAAGAATACGGCGATGACCTTCGACCTCGATACCGCAAGGCCTCCAAAAAAGAGAAAAAAATCAT
>DYKH01000079.1:0-1241 GCA_020722685.1 Caldithrix sp.
TTCTCACTCCGTTCGAAATGACACAATTATTCAGTTGGCTAAATATGTACGAAATTTCCTTTTTGAACTGTAATAAACTTTGCTAATTTCATCGTCCAATGGCGGTGGGCTGATCGCTTGCGCTATGAAGGCCAGTTCCGTTGGGAGGAATTTGTTGTGAAAGCAATGGGTCTACACCTGTGAGGTTTCGGAAACCTCACAGGTGCAGCATTAACTACCACCATAGTTTCCAGGAAAACCAGAATGGCGACCCGTACAGAATTGATCCGTGCTGCAAAAAACTTTCTCGGCTTTTTGTTGTGCTTTGCCAGCCTTGCGGCCAATGGACAAGAAGACAAACCCTACCGTGGCTTCACCGGTATCGGCATGCCAGGCTTGGCGTATCGTGACGGCGAGGGCTTGGAGTATGGCGCCGCCGCTTTTCTTTTTCAGTACGGCCAGGGCGACTTGCAGCCGTACATCTGGAGCCTGAGCGTCAATGGCAGCCGCACCACCAAAGACCGGATTGATCTCTCCCTACAGTTCGATTCCCCGCATTTCCTCGCTCCGGGCTCGCGTTTTGACGTGCTCATCGAATACAAGCGCTTCATCTATGATGACTTTTACGGTATGGGCAATCAGCCCGACTATCGCGCCGAATTTACGGAAGGAAGAAGCAGCGAGTTCAGAAACAAATTCTACTATACCTTTCGCCATGACTGGTTGGCTTTCCTGACCAATTGGCAACAGCCTTTCTGGCAAGACGGCATGAAGTTTCTGGTCGGCATCGGTCTATATGACACGAAGGTCAAGCGACAGACCGGCGAAACGGCTTTTGCGAGTCAGAATCCGTTCGGCAGCGGGGGAGGCAAGACCAACTTTGTTCGCTGCGGAATCATCTACGATCGCCGGGATCAGGAAGCAACGCCAAGTCGCGGCTTTTGGACCGACCTCCTTATCGAGCGTGCCCACTCCATTTTCCAGAGCGACTATTCTTTTTCCCGCATCACCCTGACGGATCGGCGCTATTGGTCGTTGCATCCTCGCCTGGTATTTGCTCAACGCTTCTTGCTTGAAACCATGCCCGGCCGCCCGCCTTTTTATGAGATGGCTGTGATCGGCAGCTCCTATCAGCGCTTTTTGGGCCTGGGCGGCGCCAAAACCTTGCGCGGCATGCCCAGACTCTTTCTCATCGGCCAGACCAAGCTGCTCGGCAATCTGGAGCTCCGTTGGCGAGTGATGTCCATGACCATTCTCAAACA
>DYKH01000079.1:1341-24620 GCA_020722685.1 Caldithrix sp.
TACTGCATGCTTTCATCGTAGAATCCCAGCTCGCCGGGGCTGAGTGTGAAATCCACCGTTTTAGTCTCGCCGGGCTGGAAGGTAATGCGGCGAAATCCTTTCAGCTCCTTCACCGGTCTGCTCATGCTGGCGACCACGTCCTGGACATAAAGTTGCACCACCTCATCGCCGGCGCGCTGGCTGATGTTCTTTACGTCGATACTCACCTTCACGGATTCGGTTGATTTGATCTTTGTCGGTCGGATGACGAGGTTGTCATAATCGAACTGGCTATAGCTCAAGCCGTAGCCAAAAGGGAATTGGGGTGTGACCGGCGCGTCGATGTATTTCGAGGTAAAATTGTTGCTATCCGCGGCCGGGCGACCAGTGCTTTTGTGACTGTAATAAATGGGCACTTGACCAACCGTGCGCGGAAAGGTGGCGGGTAATTTGCCGCCGGGATTGACGTCCCCGAACAGGACATCGGCAATGGCGTTGCCGCTTCGGATGCCGAGGTGCCAGGCTTCCACGATCGCCGGCACGTGATCGGCTATCCAAGGGATTGCCAATGGGCGGCCGTTCATCAAAACCACCACAACCGGCGTTTTGGTCGCACAAACGGCCTTGAGCAAATCCTCCTGAACGCCGGGGAGATCGAGATAAGCGCGGCTGGCGGCCTCGCCGCTCATCGCCGCGCTCTCTCCGACGACGAGGACCGCCGCTTTTGATTCTTGGGCGATTTTTACCGCTTCAGCAAAACCTTTGGTATCGTTGCTTGAAACATCGCATCCCCGGCTATAACGAATTTTGCTGGGAGCTATTTTTGCTTTCAGACCTTCCAAAACCGTCACTACGTCTTGGGCGCGGCCCTCGCATGCCCAAGTTCCTAGAGGATCGGCCTTACTATTTGCTAAGGGACCAATGAGGGCAACGGATTCGATCTCTTTGCTCAAAGGAAGAAGATTGTCTGTGTTTTTCAAAAGTACGATGGATTTGCCGGCCACTTCGCGGGCAAGCTGGACGTGGTCCTTGTGCAAGATGACAGCGCTTTCTTGCTTGGCATCGACGTACGGATTCTCGAACAGGCCGAGAGCGAACTTGATGCGCAGAATGCGCCGCACTGCCTCATCGATGGTTTCCTGCGTAACCTTGCCCTCTTTTAACAGTTTTGCCAAATGCTCGGTGTAAATCCCGCTTTCCATATCCATGTCCACCCCGGCGTTGACGGCTTTTCTGCCGGCTTCCGCCTGCGTTCCGGCGATGCCATGGTTGATGAGCTCACCGATGGAATTCCAATCGCTAACAACAAAGCCGCGAAATTTCCATTCGCCGCGGAGAATGTCGGTCAGGGTAAAGGGATTTGCAGAACTGGGCGTGCCGTTGAGATCGTTGAAAGCGCTCATGATCGTGCCGGCGCCGGCATCAATAGCCGCTTTGAAAGGCGGCAAATAAATCTCCCGCAGGGTGTTGACGGAAATATCCACCGTATTGTAATCCCTGCCGCCTTCGGCAGCGCCGTAAGCGACATAATGCTTCGGACAAGCGACGACCTTGGTCGGATCGGCAAGATTGTCTCCTTGAAAGCCTTTCACCTGCGCGCGCGCCATGGCCGCACCCAAATAGGGATCTTCTCCAGCGCCTTCGGCAACGCGACCCCAGCGAGGGTCACGGGCGATGTCCACCATCGGAGCGAAGGTCCAATGGGTGCCGGAAGCGCGTGCTTCTTTCGCCGCCACGGCTGCGGCCCTTTCCACCAGATCCGGATGCCAACTGGCGGCTTGGGCCAAAGGGATTGGGAAAATGGTTCGGTAGCCGTGAATGACGTCGTTGCCGAGGATCAAGGGAATGCCCAATCGGGACTTTTCTACTGCGATCTTTTGAATAGCATTGGTCTTATCCGCACCGCGAACATTCAGCAAGGAGCCGAGTTTTCCCGCCTTGGCCAATGCATTGGACTTTTCCGTCACATCATTGTGCTGGGCCATCTGACCGATCTTTTCTTCCAGAGTCATTTTTCCCAAGAGTGTATTGATTTTTGTCTCGATTTCGAAATGATAGTTCGACCATTGAGCGATCGCCAATGTCTGATACAAAAGAAAAAGAATGGTAACGGTCAGATACTTAAAAACACTCATGGGGGATTTCCTTTGATTCAAGTTCAGATCCATCCTAGTTGCAGCACACTTCCCAAGTGTACTCCAACTGTTTTAGCTCTCATCTGCTCACAAATTAATGCGTCACAAACACAATGACTCTCATCGAGTCTCGCCGAGCGCCTTAGCCAATGCCGAATGGCTGACAGCTTGATATACTTTTTCAAACCAGCCTGACATGTTCTTACGTTTCATAGTGAACGGGGTATTGCCCAGGCGTTTAAGCAGCGCACAATCTACCTCCGGGAGAACCGGATTAGCGGAAAAGGATTGTAGCTCTATTCCAGCACGCCAAAAGGAATCCAAGCACTCCATCAGCGGAACTGTCGTTTGAATCGGCTCAAGCTCATTTTCAGTCCCGAAGCTTTGGGCCGCGATGCCCATGTCCCCGCGTTTTTGCCGCAGTTCTTCAATCAACCGCTCCTTTCCTTTGCCCCGCAGCTTGAAAATCAGAAAAGGGTCCTCATCGAACTGCTCCGCCAAAATAAAATATACCGCCGCAATATGCTTGCAGGGATTAGCCCAGTCCGGACAGGAGCAATCGGTTGATAGTTCTTTTACTGATTGCGGGAAAAGGGCGATTTTTGCTTCTTGAAAAGCTTCCTCGATGTCTTGCGGCATCTCACCGGCTAATAGCTTGGCGGCAAAAATGGCCTGCTCCGCCATGGCATCGGTCACCTTATTCCAATCTGCCGGGGAAATCGGCTTGATCTTGATGGTGATCTTGTAAGGAGTTGGTCTGGTGCCTTGCACTCTCGCCATGACCAACCCTTCTTCAACGTCAATCGAGACCACTTGACCTTGCCGGGCATAGCTGCGTCCTCGACCCAGGCGTGCACCCATGCCGAACGCTTCCAGCACTTCGATCCAGCGTTTCGACCACCAGGTTTTGCCAATATTGCCCCGTTGGCTCTTAGCTTTTATCCCATTTTTGACCGGCTTGGGTGGCTTGGGCGCATAATAGTTCCAATAATAATCCCAACGCGACATGGCTCATCCCTCCGCAATGGCTTGTCGGCTCCATGAGAACACCTCGCGCAGCTCTTCCGTGGAGAGCTCGGTGAGCCAACCCTCGCCGGTGCCAATGACATTTTCCGCCAGCTCTTTTTTCATTTCAATCATTTGATCGATTCGTTCCTCCATGGTGCCGAGACAAATAAGCTTGTGCACTTGAACGTTTTTCTGTTGTCCGATGCGAAAAGCGCGATCGGTCGCTTGATTTTCTACCGCAGGATTCCACCATCTGTCAAAGTGAAACACATGATTTGCTGCCGTCAAGTTCAAGCCGACACCGCCGGCTTTTAGGGAGAGAATAAATAGCGGTGGTCCGGCAGCACTCTGAAAATGCTGCACCATGGCATCGCGCTGCTTTTGCGGCGTGCCGCCGTGCAGAAATAGAGCTTCAGTACCCAAGGTCCGCTGCAAATCATGGCGCAGCAGCGTACCCATTTCCTTGAACTGAGTAAAGATGAGTGCTCGATCATTTTCGGCCAACACCTCCTCCAGCATTTCCCGCAAGCGGATCAATTTGCCGGAACGGTCGGCTAATTCACTGCCATCTTGTAAAAAATGCGCCGGATGATTACAGACCTGTTTCAGCTTGCTCAAGGTCGCCAATACCAGTCCCTTGCGTGCAATGCCCTCCGAGTTGGCAATTTTTTCTAACATCTCTTTGACCACCGCCTCATATAAAGAAGCCTGTTCCGCCGTCAGGCTACAATACATTTTCATTTCATTTTTTTCCGGCAGGTCTTGAATGATGCTGGTATCGGTTTTTAATCGGCGTAGCACGAAGGGACGAATCAAGCTTTTTAGCGCTTGAGCACGCTCGCTATTTCGATACCTTTCGACCGGAATGGCAAACTTGCTGCGAAAATCTGTTGCCGAGCCCAAGTAGCCAGGATTCAAAAATTCCATAATGGACCAAAGCTCGGAAAGCCTATTTTCCACCGGCGTGCCTGTCAATGCCACCCGAAAATCAGCTTGCAACTGCCGGATGGCTTGGGTTTGCTTGGCGGCGGTGTTCTTGATGTTTTGCGCTTCATCAAGAACTAAGCAACTCCAGGAGAATTGCGCTAACGAGGTTTGATCTCGATGCGCCAGAGCATAGGTGCTAATAACCAGGTCGTGGCGCTGCGCTTGTTTCGCAAATGACTTGCCGGACAATCGTTCGGCGCCATGGTGGATCATGACTTTCAATGAAGGGGCAAAACGCTGAATTTCTTTCTGCCAGTTGCCGACCACCGAAGTGGGGCAGATTATCAAAGAGGGGCGTTGCTTTTTGCCTCCCTTTCTGATATGGAGGATGAGGGCGATGAATTGAATGGTTTTGCCTAATCCCATGTCGTCTGCAAGACATGCGCCAAGGCCGAACTGTCTCAAAAAAGCAAGCCAAGAAAATCCTGTAAGCTGGTAAGGCCGAAGCTGGCCGCAAAAGTTAGCCGGCGATGCCAATTGCTCGATTTTCACTTCATTCTGCAATTGCCCAAGCATGTCACCAACCCAACCCGCCGCCTCCATGCCCGTGACTCTCAGCCCGGTTTCAGTGGCATCGCCTGTTAAGCCGATGCGCAGCGCCTCGCGTAAGGACATTTCTCCATCGCCATGCTGCTTTTTGAAGAAGGCAATAGCTTTTTCGATTTCTTCCGGCTTGAGCTCAACCCACTGACCACGGACTTTGACGAGAGGCACCTTCAAACTGGCCAGCTTTTCGAATTCCGCCGCGCTCAATGTTTCTTCCCCCAGTGCCACTTGCCAATTGTAGCTTAGAATGCCGTCCAGTCCCAAGATGCTTTCACTCGTAGAGCTTGTTGCTGGTTTGGGACCTACCTGCAATTTGACGCCGATTCTTACGGTGGGTTTTTGCCACCAGGTCGGCAAAAGTACCCCAAATCCGCTTTGTTCCAGCAGAGGGGCGGCTTGCCGCAAGAATTGATAGGCTTGCTGGGTGTCTAAATTCAAGCCGGAGGGGCGGGCCGTCCGCAGACTGG
Source organism: Caldithrix sp. (assembly GCA_020722685.1). Next base: position 6,464 of record DYKH01000079.1, read on the forward strand.
TCTCGAGGGTGGGGAACAAGCGCGCCGCCTTGGCTAACTCCGCTAATAAACGCTCCTGGGGATTTTCGAATTTACGCTGCAGAAAGGTAAGCGTATCAGAGGCGCGCGCCCACACTTTTTCCGCCGGAATCAACAGGCTGCGGTCATCGGTAGCTTGCAAGTAAAAGCGAATAGTCCAAAGCTCATCCTTAGGTTGATCCGACTCGGGCGGCGCCAACCGAAAGCAAACTCGAAACGGCGCCACTGTGGGACTCGGACGAATTTGCTGCAACCAAGAGTCGAGCTTTTGCACAAAAACGCCGGCTTCCTCTGCAGATATATGCAAAATGGGATCATCGGATGACAGCGCCCTGAGCCACTCTTCTGCGGCTGATTGCTTGGGCCGGCGGCTTTTTGCGCTTTGCAGCGACAGATCGGCTGACAGCAACTGATTGCGGATATAATGATCGGTGATGCGATTGAGAAAATCCAGCACCAATCTCATCGGCACCGGCGGCGCGGTCGATTCATCAGATTTGACTGCTCGACATAGTGGCGGCATTGCTTTGGCCAACAGTTCCAGGCGGTCGAAATCGACTTCGGATAAATAGGCAGTCCAGCTCGCTCGATAGCACGCCTCGTTAGACTCTTCCTGCGCAAGCGATGGGAAGAAGCGTTGCTGGACAATCAATTCCATGACCAATTTTGCCGCCTCGGCCCAATAGCGAATTGAATCGCCGAAAGCAATTCCTGGCGCTGACTGGTCGGATACCGACAATAGAAAATCCAGCGCCAGGCCGGGGTCGAGTTTGGCAGTAGCAACCTCCCAAAGTTTGAGATCCTTGGCCATTTTCGGCAAATCGTCTTCATCGCGAATAAGCTGCGGAGAAGAAGCGGGCATGTCCCCCATTGATGGTAAGTGGAGGGTCAGCTTGCCGACCTCCATGCTCTCAGCAACTAAAGAGCCGGTCACCGCTGCAACAGCATTTTTTAAGCCTTCCGCTTCAAGGGCAAAGGGGTGCGGGCGGGACTCAGACGTCTTTGTCGACCGCCGTTTTGATTTTTTTGCCGCGGCGGGTGTTTCCGAAGTTTCGCCCCAGAGATGAAGGTTACCAGTGGCGCTGGTATTCCAGATAGCGTGTAAGACGTACATTTTTAACTGATGCTAAAATGACTTTGCGATTTTGATTGAAGAGCATGTCGATTTTAATCACGATGAGCACGCTCGAAGTTCAGTTACCAAAAACAGTAGAGACTTATCAAACAAGATCAAGAAACTTCCTTGGTATTCCTCAGCGCGCATGGCGAGCTTTGGGAGATATTTTCTTCCAAATCTTATGCCTCTTATTTCGTCTTTGCCGCTTCATCGCCGAGCAGCTTATTCACCAGCCAAGCATTCAGCTTCTCCATCTGTTCCGGAAAAGACCAGTGAGCGGTTTCCAGCGCCAAGGATAGCTCCTTCGGCGCGGTGATGACGTTGTAAGCGGCGTACATCGAGGTCGGCGGACAGACGACATCGTTAAAACCCCAGGTGTAATAACCCGGCACCTTGATCTGACGGGCAAAGTTCACCACGTCGTAATATTTGGAGGTCTCGATTTTGTCCGGCTTGGCGTTGAAAGCCTTGTTGTTGTCATCGAATATATGCGGCCAGCCGCCGGCCCGTCCGTGGAGATAACCGACCAGATCGCACAAGGCCGGATGGACAGCGGCTAACCATTTAACGCGCGCATCCAAACCGGCGGTGATGATCGACAGCGCTCCACCCTGGCTACCTCCGGTAACCGCCAGCTTTTCACCATCGAATTCCGGCAGGGTAAAGATGAAATCTATGGCGCGCACGCAGCCCAGATAGACGCGCTTGTAGTAGTAGCGATCACGATCATCCAAGTTGAAGGCCCAGTAGCCGTTCAAGGCGGAGCTACCCAGGTCGGCATAGACCTTCGCGTCCATGGTGAGCGGAATGCCATGGATGCCCACTTCGAGAGTAATCATCCCTCTTTCCGCCATGCCGATATCGCCGTTATAACCGCGCACGCCGGCGCCGGGAACGCGCAGCAAGGCCGGATATTTTCCCGGCGCTTTCGGCACGCATAGGATGCCGTAGAAGCGGCTGCCGACGCGGAAGTTTTGTAGATTCACCTGATAGACGTTGACCTTTTCCGTGCAGCGTTCGGGCAGCAAAGTCACGCGGGCATCCATGGGAATCTCGGCTGCTTCGGTCTTGGCGTTTTCCCAGAAAGCGACAAAATCTTTAGGAAGATCGGTGGTCGGCTGGATTTTCAGCGGCTCGACGCCCGCGGCGCCCATGCCGGAGTACTCTTTGCCCGCAAATTCGGCGTACACCCAGCACTGTAAAAACCCGGGGACGTTCATGGAACCGCCATCAATGGTCGCCCGGCCATCTTTCAAGCTCAGCTCTCCGGATTTGACGGCCTTCATTTTTTCCGGCATGACCTCATAGCGGACCTTGGCTTCCGGCGCCGGGTTGCCATGCAATAGGACAGAAACCTGGAACTTGACCTTTTCGCCAATCTGATACTGCCAGTCAGGATGCTCCGGGGCCACGGTGATCTTGAGGTACTTTTCCGGCGGTTGGGCAATGGCAGAAATGGCTGCCAGTAGAACCAAAACGACCAGGGTCAAGCTGGAAACGCGGGTGAATAGCTTCGTCATTGAATCCTCCTTTTTAGTTTTTCTGACTTGAAAGGCAAAACGATTGTGGGCAAGACTATCAGAACTCTCAGCGTACAAATGTAATCGGTCAAAGGTCCACCCAAAAGTCGGGTGCTAACGAGAAATAGCGTGGCAGGCTTTTTCGATCAATGGTTTTGCCTCTAATAGTTTTGCCTGTTGATTGTGCCTCTGAAAAGAAGCTTCAACCGATTCCGATAATAATACAACAGCCCGGTTAAAGTAAGTGCTATCCCTAACAATGAGGGCAGGAGCGCCGTGATCAGTGTGGTGATCATAAACCAAATCTGAATCGCCAGCACGATGATCAACGTGACCGGGTAGCCCCAAGTGCGATAGGGTCGCGGGGCGTCCGGATATTTCCTTCGCAGCACCCACACGGCAGCGAAAGTGGAAATGTTGAAAACGGACGAAGTAAAGGAAAAAAAATCGATAATGGTCTCGTAGGCGTGCTCGGCAAAGGCGGCGCCCATCAGCAGGACCGAGGCCCAAAAGCCCTGCACCAAAAGCGCGCGATTCGGAGTTTTGTACACGGGATGAATTTTGCTGAGTGCGCCGATGAACAAGCCATCGCGGGACATGGCGTACCAAGTGCGGGCTTTGACCATCACCTGCGAGCTGACATTGCCGAAGGTGTTGATCATCACGGCGATGGAGATCAAAACCCCGCCGGTGGTGCCGACCGCGGCGCGCATGGCGTCGTCGGCCACGGTCTTGCTGGCTTTGATTTCGCCGGGAGAAAGCTGGAAGAGATAAGCACTGTTGGCTGCAAAATACAAGAGCATCACCCCGGAGATGCCAAGGATGATGGAAAAGGGCAAATTGCGCCGCGGGTTGCGCACTTCCTCGGCTACATAGGTGGCGCCTTCCCAGCCGCTGTAAGCAAAGAATCCGTAACGCATGGCAGCGCCAAAGGCCAGCAGCGACGACCAGCCAAAGGATTCCGGCCAAAAGGGCGCTGAAAAGTTGCCAATATTTCCCGCCTTGCTGAAGCACGTTGCAATGACGGCACCGACGGCGAACAATTTCAGAAAGCTAAAAATGTCCTGCAAAACGCCGCTCAGAAAAACGCCGAAACAGTTCACCGAGGTCATGGTCCAAATGATCACCAGAGCGATCATGACTTCAGTTTGTCGGGAATAGGGTTGAGCGAAAAAGGCGGCGAATAGGGTATTGCTGTACTCGGCAAAGACCAGGGCCACGGCGGCGATGGAAGCCGTTTCGGAGACGAAGAACATAGCCCAGCCGCGCAGAAAAGTCCAGACCGGAGGATAGGCCGCTTTAAGGTAGGCGTAAGGGCCGCCGGATTTGGGCATCATGGCTACCAGCTCGCCGTAGAGAAAAGCGCCCAAAAGTGTGGCGATGCCGCCGACGATCCAGATGCCGTAAAACATGCTGACGGAAGCGACCAGCATCATAATTGGGCCAGGTGTACGGAAAATGCCGGAACCAATGATGCGGCCAATGACGATGGAAAAGGCTTCGGTAACGCCCAAGCGCCGGCTGAGCTCGGTCTTTTCGGAGAACAGATCAGAGTGGGTCATGGCGGCTTTGCAATCGTTTCCTGGACGTTTCTGCTCGATTTCTGCTTACGCTTGCTCCCGCCAAGAATCTATCATCCTCGAAATGGCAAAAGTCAAAAAGCAAAAGGCAAAATGACAAGTGAAAATGCAAAATGCCGCTTCCCCATGTATGCGCATTATTCAGATGGACCCTCATCCTCATTCCTTTACGGCGATAATATATCAAATCGGCGACGCTTGGGCAAGGGAAAAGTTGGTAGCCTTCCGCGTTAGGAGCTTTTAAGATAGCGTACGTCGCCAACGCGCTCGGTGAGGTGTATCTGATCGAAATGCAGCAACAAGGCCATCGCGTACTTTCGCGTCGTGCTCAACAACTCACGGAATTGACTCACGGAAATCTCTTCATGCGCTTGAATCCAATCCAGCAACCGGCGCTTGGCTTCCTCCACTGCTTCCGCGTGAAAATAGATGTCTCCTTCTAAACGCACTACCTTTCCCATGCCTTGCAGGGCGCCAAGCACTCGCAGAACTTCGGACAACGGTCGGCCGAGCCGCCGCGCTAACTCCTCCGCTGAGGGCGTGGCGAACTCGTTTTGCAGCAGAAGGTGGAAAATCGCTTCCCCCATCTCTTCATCCTTGGAGGATAGCTGAATTCGGTGATCGGCCAATTTGACCCATTGTGGCTGCTCTTCGATGAATCCGTCTTGAATGAGATTTGCCAAGGCCGATTCGAAGAGTTGAGGAGAAGCGTTGGCGGCAGCCTGGTTTTTCAACTCCGCCTTGCTCATACCCGGACGTAAAGGTTCCTTGCTATGAAAGGATTGCAGTGTCTCTCGCAGCCGTTCGAGCAGGCGAGCGTAATTGGTTTTGTGGAAGAACATGGGCTTGCTGCGCGAGCCGAGCTGAATGATCTGTTTTTCTTGCACCAGTCCGTCGAGATGCCCCCGCAATTGCTCGGCCGTCAAACCGGAGCTTTTGCTCAAATCATCCAGACTCATTTCTCTGTCCTGGCTACTCAGCAGGAGGGAGGTCAGGATTTCGAAAGGATCTGGGTTTTCCATGCCGGCCAAATGACGTAGAGTCTCCGGGTGATGCCGGCGATGCGGTTTGGGATTGACATCGAGGATAATTCCGCCGCCGATGGTGATGGCCGGCGAGTATTGTCGGATGACAAAGGGATCCCGGCGCATGGCCACGGCGGGCTTTTCGAGAAGCAATTGGCTAATAGACGAATCGCCGGGCTCAAGCTGATCGCGATCCAGCAGCTTGACGCGAGCAAGGATTTCCCGCGTGCCGACGTGCAGGCGAAGGCGCGTTCGGTTAGCCAAAGGCTTTTTGGCGTTTCCAAGTAAGCTCAGTCTCACGTCAAAAAGGCGAGTCGGGGCAAATTGGCCTGGGGTGGCGAGCACGTCGCCGCGATCTATCTCGTCTCGGGCGATATTGGTGAGGTTCAGTGCGGCGCGGTCACCCAATTTGGCTTCGGTCGCTGTTCTGCCGTGGGTTTGAATGCCGCGCACTCTCAGTTCTTTTTGGGCCGGAAGCATTTCCAACGAATCACCGACGGTGGCGCGTCCGGAAAGCACCGTGCCGGTGACGACGGTGCCAAAGCCCTTGATGGTGAAGGAACGATCCACCGGCAGCCAAAAGACGCCTCGGTCAGGGCGCGGTTCTACTTTGGCGCCAATGTCGAACAAATAGCTGCGAAGAAGATCGATGCCTTCGCCGGTCTTGGTGGATACTTTGAAAACGGGGGCAGACTGCAAGAAAGTGCCCTTGACCAGCTCGGCAATGTCCCCTTCCACCAAGGCAAGCAAATCCTGATCGACTAGATCGATCTTGGTTATCACAATGATGCCCGACGACAAATGCAACAGGCTTAGAATGTCCAAGTGCTCACGGGTTTGCGGCATCACGCCGTCATCCGCGGCGATCACCAGCATGGCCATGTTGACCGTGCTGACGCCGGCCACCATGTTCTTGATGAAACGTTCATGTCCCGGGACGTCGATGAACGCGATGTTCTCGTTCAGAAAGGCGAAACCCAGATCGATGGTCATGCCGCGCTCCTGCTCTTCGACGAGTCGATCCGGATCGGTTCCCGTGAGCGCCTTCACCAGAGAAGATTTGCCATGATCTATGTGTCCAGCAGTGCCGATAATCGTGTGGGCCATGTCGTGCTTTCCCATTATGCTGCTATTGGCATCAGGAAGGAGAAGGAACGGCGTCGGTCGAGTCCGCCATTCCAATGAAAAAAATCAACGAGAAAAGTCTATGCCAATTCTAACCAAAAATCCAAACAAAATCAAGACATTTGCTGGACCCGACCTAACGAGGCGACGATGACGCGACCTTTAAGCCTAAATGATTACCCTGAAAATGGCCCTCACCGATGAAAAACCCACACGGATCATTGCCAATCAAATCTTGCTTTTCGATAGCACAATTTTTCTAAACCAACCCTTGACTCTTAAGACAATTTTGTTTAGTTTCAGGCGTCTTTTCCAACAAAAGACTGCAAACAGGTACTTCATAGTCTTAACGGAGCCGACCGCGAGTTCTCGGCTCTGATTCTCGGTTAACCCATTTCGTCAGCAATCCATCAAAAATCGTTTAGGAGGAGTTATGATCTCAGGAAGCAGCACGGGAGCCGCATTCAATCGCAAGCTTCGCATGGGCATGGTCGGCGGCGGCCCGGGAGCATTTATCGGTGAGGTCCATCGCAAGGCAGCGCGCATGGACGGCAAGATCGAAATTGTAGCCGGTGCTTTCGACGTCGATCCGGCCAAGTCCAAGCAAATGGGGCAAGAGCTCAATCTCGATCCCAAGCGTGCTTATGACGATTACAAGGAAATGGTCAAGAAAGAGGCCAAACTCCCGGAGAAGGAGAGGATAGATTTTGTCAGCATTACCACGCCTAACAATTGGCATTTCCCCATTGCCAAAGCCTTTCTTGAAGCGGGTTTCAACGTGATCTGCGAAAAACCCATGACCATGAATCTAAAAGAGGCAAAGAGCCTGCAAAAGGTGGTGAAAGCCTCCGGCAAGGTGTTCGCCCTCATGCACAATTACACCGGCTATCCCATGGTCAAGCAAGCTCGCCACATGGTGCAGACCGGCATGTTGGGCAAGATCAACAAGGTCGTGGTGGAGTATCCCCAAGATTGGCTTTTGACGCGCATTGAGCTGGAGGGCCAAATGCAAGCGGTTTGGCGTACCGATCCCAAGCAAGCCGGAGCCGGCGGTTGTTTGGGTGACATTGGCACGCACGCGGAGAATCTGGTCAATTACATCACCGGCCTGGAAATCGAAGAAATGTGCGCCGATCTCACCACCTTTGCCTCGGGACGGCTCTTGGACGATGACGCCAACATTCTCTTACATTACACCAACGGCGCTCGGGGGGTGTTGCATGCTTCTCAAGTGGCCACAGGACAGGAAAACAACTTGGGCATTCGCATTTGGGGCGAAAAGGGCGCGTTGGAATGGCACCAGGAGCATCCGAACTATTTGTATTTCTACCAACCCAATGAGCCGGTGCAAATCTACCGGCGCGGGCATGGCTATTTGTGTGAGGCGACCCAGCGGGCGACACGTTTACCCAGCGGTCACCCGGAGGCATTCTTCGAGGCTTTCGCCAACATCTATCTCAACGCTGCGGAAACCATACGGGCTAACATTTTGGGCGAAAAGCCGACCGAGCTGCAATTGGATTTTCCCACGGTCGACGACGGGCTGAGAGGCATGGCTTTTATTGCCACGGCCGTGGAAAGCAGCAAAAGCAATCGGAAATGGACCAAGATGCTCAGCTAAGTCCGGGGGCACTGTATCTCGTGCTGCTGGCATCCCTGTGACGGATGCCCCGCGCCGGGCCATACTGTCACTCCGTGCTTCATACCTTACCCAGCGCTATGCGCCTTGCGCTCTGCACGGTAAAACAGCCATCCACCAAAATACTTGAATCTGATTTCCATGCTAACAGTTCAATAAAGGAGAATACAATGCCGAGACCGATTACTTTATTCACCGGACAATGGGCGGATTTGCCCCTCGATACGGTGTGTCAAAAGGCCAAAGCTTTTGGCTATGAAGGCCTGGAGCTGGCCTGCTGGGGCGATCACATGGACGTGTTCAAGGCCGCTGCCGACAAGAAATATTGTGAAGACAAACATAAGCTGTTGGCCCAATACGGATTAAAGTTCTGGGCCATCAGCAATCATCTGGCCGGCCAATTAATTTGCGATCCCAACAATGACGCTCGCTCCGACAGCTTTGCTCCCAAGGACTGCGCCGGGAACGCGGAGAAAAAGCGGCAATGGGGCGTCAACTCGATGAAGGCCGCTGCCAAGGCGGCCAAAAACTTGGGCATCAAAGTGGTGTGCGGCTTCACCGGCTCGTCCATTTGGCATTTGCTGTATTCCTTCCCGCCCAACGACATCAAGGAAATCGAAAAAGGCTATGAATACTTTGCGCAGATGTTTCTTCCCATTCTGGACGTTTTTGCCGAAAACGAGGTCAAGTTTGCGCTGGAAGTGCATCCGACGGAAATTGCCTATGATCTTGTGACTACGCGCAAGGCGCTTAAGGCCATCAATGATCATCCTGCCTTCGGTTTCAACTTTGATCCCAGCCATCTGCAATGGCAAGGCATCGATCCGGTCAAATTCATCGAAGAGTTCGGCGACCGCATTTACCATACGCACATGAAAGATTGCGCGGTGCTGCTGGACGGCACGACCAGCATTCTGGGGGGTCACCTGCAATTCGGTGAGCTGGGACGCGGTTGGGATTTCCGTTCCTTAGGCAGAGGCGACGTAGATTTCGAAGCCATCGTGCGCGCCCTGAATAAGGTCGGCTATCAAGGGCCCCTATCGGTAGAATGGGAAGATGCGGGCATGGATCGCGAGTTTGGTGCGGCGGATTCCTGTGAGTTCTTGAAATCGTTGAACTATCCGGTCCCGGCCGGCATGTTCGACGAAGCTTTTTCCAAATAGGTCGACGCAAAGGCCCGGGCTGCTGGTCCGGGCTTGCTCACCAAACGCGGAAAAAGCGCGGCGTCTTTTCGTGTTGGTTCATACTACTCGGTGATGATCGATAGCCCAAACATCTTGGAGTCCCCTGCGTTTTGAAAAAGAACCTCCCCATTATTTTCCTGCTTTTGCTCCTGTGTCTTTGCCAAGCGGGCTGCGATTTTAAATGGAAAGCTCGTGCGAGGTACCGCATTCTCATTATTACCGGGGAGAGCGATCACGACTGGCGGGCTACTACGCAAGTACTGCGGCAGATTTTGGAGGATGCGCGCTTTGAGGTCAAAGTCACTGAGGAGCCTGCTGTTCTGGAAACCCGGGCGCTGAACCGTTACTCCGCTCTTCTGCTGAATTATAGCTGCAAGACTCGCTGGAGCAAGGGGCAGGAGAGAGCGCTGCTGCGCTTTGTTGCCGGCGGCAAAGGGCTGATCGCCATTCATGCTGCGAATAACAGCTTTCCCAAATGGAGCACCTACCACAAAATGCTGGGCATGAGTTGGCGTAAAGATAAGGCGGATTGTCGGCATGAGCTGCATGTGGTAAGGCTGGTCGATCAACGTCATCCCATTACCCGGGGATTGAACGGATTTCAGATCCGCGACGCGATCGGCGTTGGCTTTCGCAAAGCGGCGAAGATTCAAGTGCTAGCCGTAACGCATTCGCAGGAATCCGAAGGGGACATACCTCTCATCTTTGTTAGAAGATTCGGCAGAGGTCGCGTTTTCAATACCCTACTCGGCCATGATGTGGCTTCGCTTTTGAACGAGAGCTTTGCAGAAGTATTGCAACGGGGAGCGAGGTGGGCCTCCGGGGGAAGGTAAGGTTCGACAGCTACAAAAGTGAGCCATCGTGATAATCGCTCGCACGAAATCCTAAAATCCCGCGTGAAAAACTTGATCAAGTAAAAGCATCCGGCCGCGACCAAGGCGGAAAAGGGAATGGTCACCACCCAGGCCATGACAATGCGAAAGGCTACGACCCATTTGATGCTGGAAAAGCTGGTGGTGGAGCCGACTCCGATAATAGAACCTGCAATGGCATGTGTTGTCGAAACGGGATGGCCAATGAGTGGCCATAAAAAGGGTAAACGCCCCGGAGGTTTCGGCGCAAAAGCCGTGCACCGGTTTAAGTCTGGCCACTTACATGCCCGTGATCTTTACAATGCACAAGCCCCCCACCGTTGTGCTAGTAGGTGTCGCAGCGGGGCAGAATAGAACGGTTTATACGGCGTTCAGGGTGCCAATCGAAAGATTGGAATTGACATCGAAGATCCCAGTTCGGGATTAAACAAAGAAGAACTGACGGACTAATTGCACGACATAATAAAAAATTGCCGCAATCAGACCGGAAGTGGGAATGGTCAAAATCCACGCCCAGATAATCTTGCCAGCAACACCCCAGCGCACGGCCGACAGACGGCGTGTTGCACCAACACCCATGATGGCGCCGGTGATCGTATGCGTCGTGCTTACAGGAATTCCCGCAAGAGCGGTGCCCAGCAAAACGATGGCGCCGCCGGTTTCCGCGCAAAATCCGCCGTATGGTCGTAAGCGGGTTAGTTTCATGCCCATGGTTGCAACCACACGCCAGCCTCCCATATAAGTGCCCATCGCTATTGCCAAGTGGGCAGAGATAATCACCCAGAAGGGGACATAGAATTCATTTCCCAAAAAGCCGCCTGAATACAAAGCCAGCGCAATGATACCCATCGTTTTCTGAGCATCATTGGTCCCATGTCCCAAGCTGAATGCAGCAGAAGATAATAATTGTCCCAAGCGAAAGACGCGGTCAATCTTATCAGGTGATCTACGCCTGAACAGCCACATGATAGCTATCATCAGGAAATATCCCAGAACCAGACCAATGATCGGCGAAAGAACAATGAATGCCGATACTTTAATGAGCCCTTGAACCACTAATGAACCAAAACCTGCTTTTACAACGGCCGAACCGGCCAGGCCACCGATAAGCGCATGAGAAACGCTTATAGGTAAACCGAAATGTGTACATGCATGGGTCCAGATGATCGCGCCAATCAGAGCTGTGAGGATCAAATACTCATCTACGATTGCTACATTCACAATACCTTTTCCGATTGTATTGGCCACGTGGACACCAAATCCGAAAGCTGCCACAAAATTAAAAAACGCAGCCCAAAGGACAGCTAAACGTGGCGTGAGCACCCGGGTGGAAACAACAGTGGCGATAGAGTTGGCCGCATCGTTCATCCCGTTTAGAAAGTCAAAAGCCAAAGCGAGGACGATAATTGAAATAGTAAGTGTTAGCATAATTCTTCCTGAAAAGTCGTCACCCAGCTTCCCCATTTTATGCATTCTTAAAGAGGATGCCTTCGCTCATTTTAGTAGAGACTTTGTCAAGCCTTGCCCCGAGTCAGGAGCGGTGCCGATAGGCGCTCAATGCCCCCCAAAAACGCACTTAAATTGGCTACTTTGAGAGTGAAACATAAAATGAGATCTTGGATGGAGCTAAAAATATGATTTTCCACAGGCCCCTGTTTTCAATGAAACGCATTTAACAGCTAATCGGGGCATCAAAGCTTGCAGGTCCATAAGAAGGAGACTGCTTTCTTAACGTATGACGGCTTACGAGGTTGGGCAACAAAAGAGCTTTTTAGTTTCGAATCAGGTCGAAGAAATGACGACGCCTTCAATAATGTCCGCCACATCTTCGCAACGATCGGCGGCCTTTTCCAAGCGCTCGTAGATTTCTTTCCATTTGATGACCAACATGGCATCATTCTCTTTGAAGAGTCGTAGCAGTGCCGAGCGGAGGATGTCGTCGCTTTTGTTTTCATAGTCATGGATGGCGATGCACTTGTCCCTGATGGCCTGAGCATTTTTCATATTGCGCATTGCCTTCAAAGCTTGCTCGATCTCCATTGTGGCCGAAACCAGAATTGCTGCCAGTTCCTTCGCTTCGGGCCGAATCTCAGTGATGCCGTATAAGTGAATTCTGGAAGTCGCCCCGTCCACTGAATCGACGATGTCATCCAGCCGCTTGGTGAGGATTTGGATGTCTGTTCGCTCGATAGGAGTGATGAAGGTTTTTTGCAACGCCTCCACGCAGCGATGGGTGATTTCATCGGCTTCGTGTTCTAGATCTTTAATGCGCTGCATGCTGCCTTTGGTGTCCCCGGCGGTAGAAGTGAGTCTTTGGAATTCTTGACAAGCCTTGATGGTCACCCCAATATGCTGCTCAAAAAAATCGAAAAAACCGGATTCCTTGGGCAAAATGCTGCGTAGCATAGGTCCTCAAAAAATGTTATGCGTTTCTGTCGGCTGCAAAGGTAACAAAAATGACTTATAGAAGTACCTTGCAAGAACGATCATGATCGCGATGATTGGTTCAGCCGCGAATTTGCACCAATGCACGCTATTTTCCCATTGGCGTGTGTTCGCGTCAATTAGTGATAGCTCAAGTCCGCGCTGCGGGTTGCGGTAAACTGCCGCACTATGTGATCAAAACCTTAGAAACCCTTGAGAAGGGCTGCGCCTAAGAAGCAAGGGCAGATAGCCGACCTACTATTTCTCTGAATGGAACTAAAAGAACACTTTCCCGGAACTGCCGCAAGTTAGAAAAAAAGGCGAAAAAAGCCAATTAAGAAATTGTTAAGATTCTGCCGCCGGTCGCCGGCTTCCCTCATAGAGTTCGTATTCCAACAAGCGGCATTCTATTTTGCTATTGTAAAAAACCAATCGTCTCTTGGCCTTCAAACCTACCTTCTTGGCCAGCGCGAGATTACCGGTAAACACATATCCCCGGTAGCCTTGGCATTTTTGCTTGAGGAAATCACCGATCCCTTGGTAGGTTTGCGCCAATGCCCCTGCTTCACCCAGTCGCTGGCCGTATTCTGGATTCAGCATGACGACTCCGCCGCCGGCGGGGATTGGCGTGTCGGTATAATCGGACACAGCAAATTCGATGAACCGCTCGACCCCGGCCGTTTGCGCGTTTTTCCGGCTCGCTTGAATCGCTTGAGGATCGATGTCGCTGGCGATAATTCTGCAGGGCAATGACTTTTGCGTGTCCTTTTTGGCCGCCTGACGCAACGTTTGCCATGCGTCTTTCGGAAAGCCCTGCAAGTGCATAAAGCCATAGTTGCTGCGCAAAAGTCCCGGCGCTTTGTTAAGTGCGATGAGCGCCGCTTCGATGGCCAAGGTGCCGCTGCCACACATGGGATTGATAAAGTGTCCTTCGCCGCGCCAGCCGGTGGCCAAAATAGTGGCCGCTGCTAACGTTTCTTGCATCGGCGCTTTGAAAGGCATCTTTCGATAGCCGCGCTTGGAAAGGGACTCTCCCGAAGTGTCGAGAAAAACGCCGCAGTGGTCGTCGTGCCAGTACAAGAAAACGACCACCCTGTCTTTGTCGGGCCCGGAGTTCGGCCGCCGCCCGCATTTTTTCTTGATGCGGTCGACGATGGCATCTTTGGCTTTAAGATTGGCAAAGCGCGTGTCCCGGATGGAGCTTGTCTGCACCGAGGAGGTCACGCACACATACCCATCCGGGGCGATGTATTTTTCCCACTCTATTTCAGCGAGTGTGCGGTAAAGGTCGTTCGGATTCTTTGCGACGGATTCCCGCAACAAGAACAGTACCCTGTGACCAGTGCGGCTGAGCAAATTCAAACGCATGCAATCGAACAGCGAACCTTCCGTTTCGAGTCCCAACAAGCGTTCCTTGCGAATGGGGAACCCCAGCAAATCAAGCTCCGTTGCCAAATAAGGAGCAATTCCTTTCGCGCAGGTGATGAGGATCTTACTTTTTGTGTGAAAATAGTTGTCCAAGAGTTTTGTGCCGATCAGTGGTTGCGGGAAAGTAATTGAAGAAGCAAATATCAGAATGCAAAAATGCAAATCAAAATGCCAAGATCCGCTCAGCTACCGGTCGGACAAACGAAAGGACAGAATTGTCCGGCAATCCGGTGGCGGGAGTAGCGGAATGGCAAATGGGCCATTTGTTTGAATAGAGTACTCGGAATAACCTTCCGTTTTTTATGCGAGTCAGCCCACTACATTTTGCATTTTGATTTTTTATGTTAGATACTTGAGGAATGAAAAGTCGTTACCAAGGTAAAAGCAAATATCAAATGCGCGGCTTTTGGCGCTTGTTGCACGGCGGTCGCCAAGCGCTCGCGACGCTCGGTCAATTGCCATTGCAAAACTGATGGGGTAGCACTGTCCATAAGGTATTCTTCCTATTCCGGATGACCCGGCAACGAAATCCAACAAAGGGTGTCTCCATGCCTCAATTTGGTTTGAGGGCCAGTTTTTCGACCTCTGAGTTTACGGTTTCAGGTTGAATTCTATGACAGGATTTTTGGAGAATTTTTTCCATAGGGAAAAAACCGGTATGCCCAAGAGAACGATGATCATTCCGGGCCAGGTGTAATTTGGCTTGAAGATCAATAGGTCCACGCAAATTGCAACCGCTACGAGGATGTAAGCGATTGGCAACACCGGGTAGCCCAGGGCGCGATAGGGTCTGTCCGCATCGGGCTGCTTTCTTCTTAGAATGAAGATTCCGCTGATGGTGAGGATATAGAATATCAGCACCGCAAAGACAACGTAATCCAAGAGATCGGAGTAGGTGCCGGAAAAGCAGAGCAGCGACGCCCAAATTCCCTGCACGATGAGGGCAAAACCGGGAACGGCCTTTCGATTCAGAGTGCCAATGCGCCGGAAGAACAGGCCGTCAAGAGCCATGGCGTAAGTGACACGGGCGCCGGCGAGAATGAGACCATTGTTGCAGCCAAAGGTGGAGATCATGATCAAAGCGGCCATGATCAGCTCCGCCGTCGCGCCGAACATCACCGAGGCGGCGGCAACGCCCACTCGATCTGAGGTGGCGAATTGGATTCCCCGGCTCAGCGCATCAACCCCTTGCGGATTCCCCACCGCCGGCAAGACCAGGATATAGGCGACGTTAGCCAGCACGTACAACAGCGTTACGACGCCGGTACCCAAGACCAAGCTCAGCATGATGTTCCGCTTGGGATTCACCACTTCGCCTGCGATGAACGTGATGTTGTTCCATGCGTCCGAGGAGAACAGCGATCCCACCATGGCGACGCCCACTGCTGCGAAGATCATGGCACCCGTAAGCGGCTGGACGACCGTGATTTGTCCGTCTGTAAGCCGCGTCCAGCTTGCTTGCCAAAAGGTCGCAAAATTTGTCGAGATGGCCTGTGAGTTCTTGCCGACGAAAAGGCCTAACAGAATGAGTCCGAGCAAAGCGACGGTCTTGGTCATGGTCAAAGTGTTTTGCACAATTTTCCCTTCTCGTACTCCTCGGGTGTTGATGAAGGTGAGAACGACGATACTGGCCACCGCAAGTATTTGCGCCGCTGAGATTCGCAGGCCGAAGAGAACAAGCAAGATGTTCTTCTCGCCCAAGAAAGGAAAGAACACGGAGGTGAATTTCGCAAACGCCACCGCCACGGCGGCGATGGTTCCGGTTTGGATGACCAAGAAAAACGTCCAGCCGTACAAAAATCCGACCAACGGACTATAGGCTTCGCGCAGATAAACATATTGGCCGCCGGCCTGCGGCATCATGCCCGCCAGCTCGCCATAGCTCAGCGCCGCGATCAGGGTCACCAGTCCCGTGATGATCCAGACCAGCAGCAAATAGCCCGGTGAGCCGACGGTGCGGGCGATGTCGGCGCTGACGATGAAAATGCCGGAGCCGATCATCGACCCCATGACGATCATGGTTGAGGAAAGCAAGCCAAGCTCTCGCTTGAACTGGCGAGTTGGCTGTGGGGTGGTTTGAGACGGATGTATGCTCATGGCTGCTTTTGCCTTTGTTTCTGTTTCAAACACGTCGAGAAGTGCATGCTTGATGCTCGGTATTTTCTCGGCGCCAACTTAGTTTCCCTTGAAAGATTAAACAGTAAAAATCAAATAGCAAAATGACAATGGAAAATCCAAAATGTCGGGCACTTGCTGCGCTGAAGGCGGCTCTTCGTTCTACCTGAAAAGCTGCTTGTGATGAAATCTACTATTTTATGGCCGGTCAATCCTCGTCCGGCCGTCCTGCCATGCCTTGTGATGATGAAAATCTCTGTCTCTTCACTTTGGCTGCGATTTGCAGCTCATTTTTAAATTTTGCTTTGTCATTTTGCTCTTTAATTTTCGATTTTTTCATTGCTCTTCGGGGGCGGCTCTTATTTCCCGAATCGCTTTGATCCGCGCCAGCACCGGCGGATGTGCATAATTGAGAAAGACATAAAAGGGATGTGGCGTCAGGTTCATCAAGTTGTGCACAGTCAGCTTTTTTAAGGCGCTCACCATAGATTCTGCGTCATTGGTGGTTTCCGCTGCAAACCTGTCCGCCTGATACTCGTTACGCCGGTGAAAAATGTTCAGAAAGATAGACAACACCATCTCTACGGGCGAGTACAGCATGCCAAAGAACAAAAAGCCGGCGTAGATGGAGGCGTGCTCCATATAAAAGGCGCGAAAAAGCGCTTCTTGGCCGATAAACAGGGAGAGCAAATAAAACATGACGCCGGTGTGCAGGATACTGATGGCCAGACCTTTGAGGATGTGTTTCTTTTTGTAGTGGCCGATTTCGTGGGCGAGAACAGCCACCAGCTCGGCGACGGAGTGCTGCTGCACTAAAGTGTCGTACAAGGCAATGCGCTTGTTCTTGCCAAAGCCGGTGAAAAAGGCGTTGGATTTGCTGGAGCGTTTGGAAGCGTCGATGACGAACACACCGGAGAGCGGAAAGCGCACCGAGCGGGCGTAGGCCAAAATCCGTTCCTTGAGCTCGCCTTCCTCGAGGGGCTTGAATTTGTTGAACAGCGGCATGATCCAAGTCGGCGCAATGAATTGCACAAACAGGCTGAACAAGGTGACGGCGATCCAGCAATACAGCCAGGCGATGATGCCGGCATATTGAAACAGCGCTAGCAATCCGGCCAGCAGCGGACCGCCGAGCAGCACAGCCAGCAGCAGTCCCTTTAGCAGATCGGTGATGAAAATCGCCGGCGTAGTTTTGTTAAAGCCAAAGCGCTCCTCGATGACAAAGGTGGAGTAGATGGCAACCGGCAGGGACAACACTCCCGCTGCCAGACCGAGTATGCCGATGTACGCCAGCCCGCTCAGGATGGGGCCAAGCTGCCATGAACGGACGATGCCATCCAAAAAATCGAAACCGCCGCTGAACCAGAAAGCAAGGGTAAGAGCAAGCTGCAAGCCGGCGACGAGAAAGCCGAATCGGGATTTCACCCGCGTGTACTCTTGTGACTTGCGGTAAGCCTCGGCATCGTAAACGCCCTTGAATTCTTCCGGCAGCTCGGCGCTGAGAGTTCTCAGGTTCAGAACGCCGGCGATGACGCTCAGTACAAAATCCAGGATCAATGTTGCGAGAATGATGACGGCGTAGATGTTCATAAGATTTTTTCTTCTTGTGGGTTGGAGATCGGTCCAACTCCCTTCTTAGTAATTGTGGTTCCGGGAGGTCTAATAAAAGGCTTCGATTCACGCCGAGAATATACTTTGGCGAAAGTCGTTTTCCAAGGTTTTTATTTGAGAGAGGGCAAGAGGCGCATAGCTACCGTTCCGGAGGTTCATTCACAAGGTGGAACTCTTCAGGCTTGGCACCTCGCGTTGTGCAACCAGTTGCTTTCATAGACAAACCTCCGGAACGGTTTCACTTCAGTCTTTCTGCTTCCTTTTCTTCTGTGATAATCTGGTGATGGCTTCCTCTCGTGCAATATCTCTATTGATTTTGTAAAAGAATATGGCGCCCAGAACGGCTCCGATCTTGCCACCGGCGTAAGCGTAACGGACTACGGCCAATCCTTCATCTTCTGTGGGCTTTTCGATCACACCACAGACCATTATCCCTGATATAAAACCTAACCCGGACAAGCCGGAACCAAAAATGGATAATAGGTCAAACTTAAATTGG
>DYKH01000335.1 GCA_020722685.1 Caldithrix sp.
GTTGTATGGCTCAAATCGCCGGAACGAAAAAGCGCACAAGTAGATTTCATGGATGCGGATGGATTGATCAAGGGCAATACCCCGCCGCCGCTTGAGATTCTGCCATTGCCTTTCCAGTCATTTTTGAGACAGGTAAGAACAGAACTAGGGCACTATGCAGCACAAACGGTCCGCGTGATACGATGGCGGCTCAATCTCGCTGGGCCACACAACCCGATAAAAGGGCACAAGGGTTCTAGTTGGTCATTCGATGGTCAATCCTGGCATTCTGCGCCTGACACGCTTCTGGTCCATGTGGAAGGAGCGGTGTTGGCGTCACCGTTACTGAGCAAGATAAAGGATGAAATCGTCAATCTGGTAAGAGATGACCAGAGTGAGCCGCTAGCTCACGAACTACTTCGTGAAGCGTGGGGACAAAGAAGAGAAAATACGCGCAGTGCTTTGGCGATTGGTATTGCGGCAGCAGAAATCGGCATTAAGCAGTGTGTGTCGTCGCTCGCCCCTCAGACTCAGTGGCTCGTAGAGAATCTACCGTCCCCTCCAATCGAAAGAATCCTTGCTGAGTATATACCGGCACTACCTGTCAGGAATCGCATCGATGGCCAAGTAGTTATACCCAGATCTGCCGTTAAAGAGCTAAAGAAGGGTGTCCAAATGCGCAACAGTATGATTCACGGCAAATCAACGAACATCACTTTCGACAACGTTACCAAAATTCTAGTCGTGGTGAAAGACCTTCTATTCCTATTGGATTATTTCTGCGGTCACATATGGGCTCTTGACAATATGACGGCTGATGGCAGGAGAGCCTTAACGCAATGCTAGCTCGGGTTGCGGGTTAGACAGATAAAACTGTGGCGGCCCAACCACTCAATGAAGCCGACCGGCTACCGCGCCGGTATTCAGAGGCACGTGGCTGTTGGTGTAGATTCTTGGTAGTCGGCTCTCGCCTCAGCCGGTGGCGGCTTATCTCGGACGTTAGCCCAATTAAATCAAAAGAGGGAAAAGGATGAACGAAAAACCAATGTACAAAAAATGGTGGGTCTGGGTGATTGCTATATTTATCCTTATGTTCAGATTGCTCGTACCACACGAACAGCCAGTAACATCGCCGCCTTCCTCCCCACAGGTCAGTAAATTTGAGAAGATGTCTCCGGCAGAACATCTATCTGCCGCTAAAAAATCGGTAGAGCAAAAAAACGTTATTGCCACAAGAGTTCACCTTGATGCAATACCCAAAGAGTCTTCAGAATTCGCTGGGGCAGAAATACTGCGAAAGGAAGTAGCAGAAGAGCAGGAAAGGCAGAAAAGACAGGAGCATGAGGCCAGGCTAACTTCTGATAATTATACCTTGAAAAGAATGGACGAGAAACTCAACGACCTGCGGGGCAAGTTCAATAAGTACTATGCTACGATGAATGACGTTAACGGGCTCACGCAGGATGTTTTCTGGTTAACAGCAACTAAGGTTGCACATGAAAATGCCAAGAGCGATGCTGAGAAACGTCTACACGCAAAATCAGCAGCCCTATTACCAATAGCCCAGTTAACACTTCGTGAAGCGTTTGCCTCCTCTTTAGAAGAGGCTTTTATTAAAACAGGCATGAATGCACAGGTCAAAGCAGCGGGTAAAGGAAAGAAAACACTCCGCATTACATATGCCCTGATGTCAAGACCTCTGATCTATAGACTCCAGAACGAGATCAAAATAGATACAGGAGCAAAGAACGCAGGCTTCTCAAAATTGATCTTCACTAATGGTTTTGAAAGCCTCCTCGGCGAAACGTGGACCATCAACCTAGAATAAACCGGCTAACAATCGCAGCAACTCGGACTGGCAATTCCGCTGCGCTCCATTGCCAGCCGGTTATGCGGAGCGTTAAGGGCAAGGAGCTGTGATGGCAAGAATAGGTAAAACTTATCTTGGGGGCAGGAAAGCCCGAGGGGCAGACCAATCAGAACTCGTGAACGGTGCCGTGGCGTTTCAACTCGATCGGCCCGCCTCAGAGGACTGGCAGTACCGGTCGGAGGACGCAATCTGGATAGCCGAAATCAACGCTGGGCAGGAGTCTATCGTTGCGCGGACGAGCGCTGTCTTGCAGAGAAATGATGTAGTTCGGATTGGATTTGAACAGGCGCAGCGCGCTCTCGACGTCGTTACCTTCGAAACAAACTCGCCGTATTCTATTTCAGTCCCTGGTAATTCTCATGTTGTTTTGTTCAGGCGTGACGGTGATTTAGTGGTTCAGCATGTGGGCGTGTCGAATTTAGCTGTTAGCGTGCGCGCAGACGTTGAAGTCCGGGACAAGGACGGGAGATTAGTGACTCAGCCGCCACCGCCCTCTTCGGTCTGGTCCGCTCCGCTCAGATACTATCGATTGTCGCAAACTGCTAACGAACTCTATGAGGCTTACCGCAACCTGTTTTTAGCTCTGGAATCGTTGCTGAACGGAATCTGTCCCAAGGCGAGACGAGAGGGTGAAAAGCAATGGCTTCTCAGAGCATTTCAAGTAGTTACGGCGAGAGTCAATTTGGGACAGTTCGTCCCCGGAGGCACGGCAGATCCCGCGGCGTACTTAGTCGCAGCCCAGTACGAGCAGATTCGGTGCCGCCTTTTCCATGGGAAAGGTGAACTACCTGCAACCTATGAGGGCACCGTCAATCCCGAGGACGTTTCCTCTGCCTATGGGCAACTAGTTCGCTTGTGGCGAGAGATCGCCCGAGGCCATCTGCCTCTAAGGAGCATAGGCGGCGTAGTTACCTACGAGGGCTTCCGAATGATGATGGATGGCACGATGGCCACAGACTTGTCGGCCTTCTACACGGATGATGACACTCCGCCCAAGAGCACGGATACGCAAATAAGTCCCTTGGGGAGGGATGTTCACTCCTTCGGTAATATTCGCTACCTAAGCGAAACCTCACCGGGACACGTATCATTAGTCGCTACGCAGAGGTTAGATTCCTCTACACCGCCTACTATGATCCATCGAATATGTTCTAAGACAGGCGGTTCACTTTTTGGTGTGAGCTATATTCCAGAGGGACTGATGCCCGATGACGTTGACGTCTTCGAGAGCTTTCAGACTGTACGACTTGTAAATAGCCAGCAACCCAGGACGTCCTTTGCTGCGTCTACTCTTGAGTACCGAAGTGGCCCTTAACAACAAAATGCAGAGGACGTCCTACAGCCGCCGCTGATTTCGGCGTTGGGCCGGTCAACCCTGAACTTCCGGCGGTCAAAGCCGACCTGAGCGAGGTCGGTATTTCACTCCATGGAGGTGACGTTTCAATGAGAAGAGCACTCATCACACTCGTAACGCTGGCAGTATTCCTGGGCGGTGCCAGCCTTGTCTTGTATGCCGCTGACTCCATGAAGTCCCCAACTGGAGGAAAAGTCAGCAAGGACTTGGGGCAGAGAAGTTTGGGGTTTGGATCCCAGGGGCAGTCTCAGGAATTATTGAAGTTCATGAAGGCCACACCAAACAAAACAGGTTACACGATTACCTACAGAACGGATGTGGATACTGTGACATTAGAATGCGATCTCTCACGCAATGTGCTCACAAGAATACATCGCTATAAAGACGGCCGGGGCAAACAGGAGGTTTGGAGTGGTTACGTGGCTGAGCGCCTGAAAAGCGCTGCTGGTGGCGGCTCTCTCAACGACACTCCAGACGGCAAGAAACCGGGAACATTTCAGTCTTTCTGAATTGATCAGTGTTGGCGATCCTTGGCCCAACCAAGGCATGCACCGGACCCGCAACCACGCGGAGCGCATTCGCTGGTGTTGTATGGAAGCTCATGGGCCGCGTGATTGCGGTCCGGTGCATGAAGAAGGGATAGGGGACGCTCGTGCAGAATGTACTTTACTTTTTTCTTTTGGAGTCACAACATGATGTCATGCCAACGGTAGCTCGCTTGGACGCCACCGGAGCACTCCATCATGTCATGGGTGCGTATTCCGGCCGAATACGGCCACCGTTCCGGAGCAATCCGGCCAGTTAATGAGGTTGTAGTC
>DYKH01000080.1 GCA_020722685.1 Caldithrix sp.
TCCCCCTATTTGTCAATGTCGGGGACGTGCTCAAAATCGACACGCGCACGGGGAAATATTTGGAGCGTGTTTCGCGGGGGTGATGATGTCGATAAACCTGTGAGGTCTTGGAGACCTCACAGGTTTACCGCTCTGCCTGCTAAAAAATCTTCTTCAGCTTTTTCTTGGCTTCTTCCAGCCTTTTGGCCTGCCCCTTTTTCTCTTCCTCAATCCGTTTTTCAATCGACTTGCGTTTCTCGTCCAACGACTTTACGTGCTCTTGCAGCCCCCTTGCATATTTGTCAATTTCGCCCTGCAGATAAGCCTCTTGCTCCTGCACCAGCTTTTGCAGGTGATCCCGTTTCGCTTGCACTTGTGAGCTGACATAGTTTTGCAGCTTTTCGCGCGCTGCGTCCACCTCGGCGCTCAGCAGGGAACGGAGTTGTTTTGCCAGCAAATCATCGAGATTCGAATTCAACGAGAGTACCGTCTGCTCCCCTTGGCAATCGATGCCGGCCTGTAAGTCGATGGTCGAGGCGCCTTGCACCCCGCTGCGAATGGCTTTCTGCAGCCTATTCATGGAAGCTTCGTCTTGGGTCAAATCGAAGTGCAAATCCTTGGCAGTAAAACCGATTTTCGCCTGCAAAGATTCTGCACCCAATTCAAGTGAGGATTCGACATATCCCTTCGCTTTGACCAATCTATACGGAAACAGCGGGGAATCGGAGAGTTTGACGTCGGCAAGCGGAATGCCGGTTGCATTCAATAGGAATCTTTCCGCCGGCGCCGATTGGCGATAGTCAAAAACAGCGGTGAAGATCACGGCAGCGCCGTCCTGGCGAGATCCCGACAGCGACACGTTCGTTGACTTACCGATGGCCCGCTGATTGGACACAATATCGGTCACCAGACCGCTCAATTGAACTTGCTGAGGCGTTTGTCCCGACAACTCGATTTTCTTAATCCAGAATTTGGGTTGGGCCGCCCTCTCCGGGAAATGAATGTTCTGACCTTTCAATCGCGGCGGTTTTTCTTTCTTCGGTTTGTCCGAGCTCAATTTGCCGGCATAGTAACGCGTCTTGGCGGCGATACCAAGATAGCCATTCACCTGATCCACAATCTTTTTGCCGAACACCCTCTTGCCGATGCTCTGGGCATGGATGTCCGGGAGCTTGGCCCTTTCCAGCACCTGCTGAAAATCGGCTCTGACCCAGTCGTCGACTTGGGCGACCTGCGTGTGGGCGGCCTTGAGATCGACCCGCAAATCATTCTGAGTGCGGGTGACGAAGCTCTGCAAGGAATCGATTTTCACCCGCACGCTATTCGCCGTAGTAAGGGCCGATTGCAACTCTGCGAGCGTCTTGATTTGCGCAGGTTCGATGGACTTGACCCGTGATTCAATATCTTTGATATCCTCGGCGAAGGAAGCTTTGCCAAAAAGGGAGTCCCAGTGCGCATAACTTTGGCGCAAGCCGAACTGCAGTGAATCGATTTCGCCCGGCGAACGGAGATGCAGCAGCTTGATGATGCTGTCCACATTCACCTTGCGAGTGTACTGATCGAGATTCCATGCCGGCGCTTGCGCGATTTCACCTTGAAGTCTTTGCATGGTTCTGCCGACAAAACCGGTCTCTTCGGATGTTTCCGGCGCTTTTGCTTTGCGGATTTTGCCGTCCGTTGCCCTTTTCGTCCCGGTCTGTATTCCGGAGGCCTGCATATTGTCAACAATGACCTTGCCGGAAAGCAGGGGCAAGAAGCGCAAGTCCAGCTCGCACTTGCCGGTTTCCAACAGGTTTTTCCAAGTATCCTTAGAGTCGGCTACTTGCAGCCGGAGCCAGCGGAGATGCAATCCTACCATGGAAAAGTCAAGGTGATCGAATTCGACTTTGGCTCCCACAATGGTGCTGCCAATGTCTTCAAGCCTTGCTTCCAGCCAGCGATCAGTGAAGATCAAGCCCAGACCGAAAATGACGGCTGCCAAGATAACGAGAAATGTGATTCCTTTCCAACGCAATCCCGACCCTCCTATTCTGAAAGTTGCCACGGAACGCCCTAGACCTGCGGGGGCTGACATTCAGCTCAAAGGCACGCAGCACTTCTCCGCCTTTTGCTTTAAAGACCTCCCAGGTTTCAAGTCTTTTGTTTCGATGCTAATCTCGCCAGTCCCTGATCCTTTCATAGAGCGAATAAATCCTGCTCGATTTGAGCAACTGCATGAATCTGGTTTTTTGCAGCTTGCTGTCCAATTTTTCCCGATAAAGGATGACGCCTTTTTTACTGGCGAGAAACACAGGCGTCACCAGAGCCAGAGAGCTGACCAAGCTGCCCAAAACAACTGTGTTGTTGAAATGGGTCAAGGCAATGACCGGCATGTTGTAGAGCGCCGCCCAAACGCTCCACAAGCTTTTCACATCGACCAAGAGATAAAATCCCAGACTGTGGAAAAACGGATCGAGGAGGTAGGTGATGCCGCTAAAGAGAGCAAAACCGAACAGGGCCGTGGAGATGTTGACATTCAGAATCACCAAGAGGATGAACGTAACAAGATTGTGCAGTTTCCAGAGCGGCGTGAGGCCCAAAATCATGCCCAGCACAAATCCGCCGGCAATCTGCCCGGGCGAAGCGGCGGAACGAAGAATCCTGATGAGCTTACTGAGGAACTTAATGATTAGCATGGCGCTCCCTCGTTGTTTAGGATATCCGCTTAAATTTCTGAATTCTAATTCCATTCTGCAAGTAATTTCTCTGCGAAGGAAGATGATGCTCTCTAACCCTGGCCCTGCTAGACATGGAAAGCCCTGCCGAATGACACGCCACAAATTTCGATGTCATGCCCTAGGCATCCTCCGCGGTTATCGGAACAATCTTTTGCTTGTAATCAATGTTTCTACAGCGGAAGATACCTACGGTATGACACCATCGACCATTATGTCTCAAAAAAAGCAAGTATCGGCACCAACGAGCAACCCCGCCAGTAACGGAAAACACCCATCGACAAAAATCCAGTCGAGGGACAACGACATAAAAGATGCTTGACTTTTATTCAAGACTTGCGTATTTGTAGCAAGTTTTCAGACCAACAGGTGGAGAATGACTATGCGGAAACGAAGATTCGGTCGTACCGGTTGGATGGTTAGCGAAATCGGCTACGGCATGTGGGGGATGGGCGCATGGAGCGGCTCCGACGATGATGAGTCCATGCGCTCGCTGCAACGCGCCGTCGATTTGGGGTGCAACTTTTTCGATACCGCTTGGGCCTATGGAGCTGGACACAGCGAGGGCTTGTTGGGCCGACTCCTGAAAGCGAACAAGGACATGAAGCTATACATCGCCACTAAAGTGCCGCCGAAAAATTTCCAGTGGCCGAGCAAGCGTGAATACACCCTTGACGATTGCTTCCCGCCGGATCACATCGAGGAGTATGTGCAAAAAAGTTTGCACAACACCGGGGTCAACAGCTATGACTTGGTGCAGTTCCACACCTGGGAAGACGGCTGGCTGCAAGACGACCGCTGGATCAAGAAGGTAGACGATCTCAAAAGACAAGGGCTGATCAAGGCCATCGGCATCAGCGTCAACCGCTGGGAGCCTTGGAACGGCGTCAAAACCGTCCGCAGCGGAGTCGTGGACGCCGTGCAGGTCATTTACAATATCTTTGATCAGAATCCGGAAGACGAGCTTTTCCCCGCTTGCAAGGAGATGGACGTCGCCGTCATCGCCCGCGTACCCTTCGATGAAGGAACGCTCACGGGCACCTTGACCAAAGACAGTAAGTGGCCGAAGAACGACTGGCGCAGCATTTATTTCGTGCCGGAGAATCTGATTCCGAGCGTTGAACGGGCCGAGGCTTTGCGCCCTTTGATTCCAGAAGGGATGACTATGCCGGAGATGGCGCTTCGTTTCATTCTCAACAATCCAACCGTAAGCACCATCATACCGGGCATGCGGAAAACCAAACACGTAGAAGCCAATCTTGCAGCAAGCTCTGCCGGCCCATTGCCGGATAAGTTGCACAGCGAGCTGCGCAAGCATCGCTGGGATCGTCGACCGACCAGGTGGTCCATGTAGGAGGCTCATTCAGCTTCCCGCCGAACGAAAAGGCAGGAATTTCTCTGGCCGGTGGGCCGCTTGATAATGACAGAAATAGGGAGCTTTTTGGCAACCGCAAAGTGCCCGAAGGAAGCGCAAAGCTCGCAAAGGATTCTTATGCTTGACCGCGAAAACGTATAGACACCGCGCTGCGATCGGAATCCTCACGACCGCACCGGATTCATGATTTTTCCTGGCTGCCAAAGGCCGGATTTGGAGCAAACTCAGTAGCGACCCAGTGATTGACAACCAACTAAACCATGCCGAAAAGATACACTCGCTGGCTATGCCGGCCGACGAGCGATCCTATTCGCATCGTTTGCGTGGCTGGCGCAGCAAGGTAAGCTGGCGACAGACCTTTACGGCCCTAAAATATCCCAATTACCGGCTTTGGTTTTGGGCGCAAATGGTTTCTCTGTTGGGCACTTGGATGCAAATGACCGCGCAGAGCTATTTGGTGTTCGAGCTGACCCATTCTCCAGCCTATCTGGGCTACGTCGGTTTTGCTTCCGGCGTCCCCTCCTGGATGTTCATGCTCTATGCCGGCGTCATCGCCGACCGGGTGCCAAGGCGCGCCCTGCTGATCATTACCCAAAGCGGCATGATGATCCTCGCTTTTGTTTTGGCGGGCGTGACCTTTCTCCATCTTATTAGAGCCGAACACGTTGTGCTGATGGCCTTTTTGCTCGGCATCGTCAATTCATTCGAGGCACCGGCCCGCTTGGCTTTTGTCTCGGAAATGGTCGGACGCGAAGACATGAGCAACGCCATTGCCCTCAATGCGACCATGTTTCATACGGGCACCGCAATGGGGCCAGCCATAGCGGGAATCACCTATGCAGCCTTTGGTCCGGCTTGGTGCTTCACGATTAACGGTCTGTCCTTCATCCCCGTGATCGTTGCTCTGGCCTCGATGCGATTGAGTCCGCCGCCGGCGGTTGTTCGCCGCAGCTCCGGCATGGCCGATTTCAAAGAGGGTCTGCGCTACGTCAGGGCTCAACAACTCATTCGCACCCTAATCGCCTTGGTCGCGGTGACCAGCTTGTTTGCCGTTTCCATGGTCACTCTCGTGCCCGCCTGGGCGGTCAAGATACTGCATGGAGACGCAAAAACGAACGGTTGGCTGCAATCCGCCCGCGGGCTGGGATCGCTACTCAGCGCCCTGCTCATCGCTGCCCTCGGCCGTTTTCAGTTCAAGGGCAAACTATTGACCGCCGGAACGCTGGCTTTACCCGTTTTCATGCTGATCTTTGCCTTGGTGCATTGGCTGCCATTGGCCTTGGTCGTGTTGGTGGTCATTGGCTTCTCCACCATTCTCAGCATGAATTTGACGAATTCGTTGATCCAAACGTCCGTGCCGGACGCTTTACGCGGTCGGGTCATGAGTATCTACAGCCTCACCTTCTTTGGCCTCTTGCCGATTGGCGCGCTGTTGGTCGGTTTTATCGCCGAGCATCTCAGCGAGCCGGTTGCGGTCATTGTATGTGCTCTCGTCACCTTTGCATTTGCGGTCGCTGCATGGATCCATGTCCCCAGACTGCGGGCCATGCCGTAAGTTATTTCCCCTGTCCAAAAGTTCGCCAGGTGTTTTTTTCTTTCTGAAGCTCAAAGCGTTCAGGAAGCTGAATCACACGGAGGAAGGAAACATGCTCAATACGCTCTTCTCTCTTATCATCCTTTTGCTAACCCCCCAGTTGTTGCGGTCCGAATACTCGATCAAAAAGATCGACTTGCTCGCCGGTTCCGGCTTAAGAATCAACGCTGCCGGGCCGCTTCTCATCAAGACGGATTCGCTGAGGAACAGAGTGGTCCTCGCCAACACCAATACCTCTTCCGTCACGGTCATTGACGGCAAAGATCATTCGGTGCTCAACATCCCCACCGGTAGCAGGGTTCCGCAATACCTCAAAGCCGATGCCCTGAGCATCAATAATAGAACCGGGGAGATTTATCTCATCGGCTATCACAGTTTTCATGTCATCGCTCCCGAAAGGGTGACGGCAAAAGCCATCGCCACGGATAAGCAATTTGAGATGATCGCGGCGGACGAAAATACCGATAACGTCTTCTTGGTCGGGCGTGACGACCGCCGGCTCGGCTTCTATCAAGCAAAATCGCAAAGGCTCGTTTACCTTGATTGGCTGGAAAAAGCAGAAAAGCTCATCAATCTCAACCAAACGCCGCCGCCTTCCATCAGAAAAATTTTCGTGGATAATTCTCTCAAGACAGCCGTGGCCGTCGACGGTTATACTTCCACGCTATGGCTTTTCGACGCTGCGACCGGCAAGCTAATTAAGCATCGCAGCCTGTCGTTGACCGCCGGCGGTCGTTGGCATTGGGCCGGATACAACGAAGCGACGCATCACCTCTACCTGGTGGTGGAGACCAAAGAGCGGCGCGTCATCCAAGCGGCGAAGATCAGCGTTACCAGTACAGCGGATTTAGTGGTGCCTCTGCCGCAACTGACCGAAGGAGTTGGCATCATCTATAATCCAAAGCTCGACGAAATCTATATACCCTACGACAATCACCAGACCGTGCACGTGGTAGACTTTAAGCAGCAAGGTAAAATTTCTGAGATCAAGGTTCCCACCTTTGGCAATGACGGCTCGGCCATTGATGCGAAGAAGGACATTCTCTACATCGCCAGTTGGGCTGCCGGTGAAGTTGATGTGATAGACCTTAGAAGCCGGGAGTTTCGCAAACGAATAACGGGTTTGGGTCTTCTGCCGCACATGTTCAGCATCGCCTTCAACGGCAACAACAACTTGCTTTACCTCCCAAAAGGCGCTACAGCGGTCAACGGTTCTTTTGGCTCAGCGGTGACGGTCTTGGATCCGATCTCGGAAAAGACTTTCAAAATTCATACCGGATGGGCGCCAGTGGATTTGATCGAAATGAAGGAAAGGAACTCCTTTCTGGTTTTCAATTCCGAGGATCAATTCGCCGAAGTGCGATACGACGGCTCTTTTCTCTTTCGCAGCCTCCCTTACGACTATCCGCTGCAAGCCATTCCCAGCCTCAGTGGAGACGTGTATCTCTCCTACGGGCCGCATCAATCTTATTGGCCGGTGGTCTATATTTGGGGGGCAAAGAACGGCATTCTGAAAATCGATGCTCGGGACCTCAGTTTCTACGACCGCCGCATTCCCCGCCAGGCGGTGCGCATGACTTTGGACAAAGACGGTATCCTCTACCTGCTGCAAAACCCGTGGGGCCGGGAACCACAGTTCATCGGCAGGTTGGAGGATGAAATACGCTTGTTCGAGATCGGCAACCGCATCGTCCTCGGCGACACAGTGGATCGGGAAACGACGCAGCGCATTCTACAATACGACCCGGAATGGCATCGACTCTATGTGGCGCGCGTAGGCGAAAAAAACGCGGACCCCGGTGTCTTACAGATCGTGGACTTGGCCAGCAAACAGGTGGTGCACAGGACACTGACCGGCGTAACGCCGGCTGATTTGACTCTTGACCAGCACAACCTGTACATTGCCAACTTTGATTCCAACAGCGTCACGATATTAGACAAGAAGGATTTTGCCAAACGGGAAGTCCCGACGGGGGAGCAGCCGCTCAAATTGTGCGCGCTGGGCGATAAGGTATTCGTCATCAACCACAAAGGCAACAGCGTGCAGGAGGTCAAAGAAGAGGGGATGAGTTTTTCGCTGCCCTTCTCTTGTTTGCCGGATAATCTGTTCGCCTGGAAGCAAAAGCTCATCGTGACTGCTCACAATCCTCATGCCTTGTCCATTCTTCTCTTCGATCCGGAAACGAAGGCCTTCAAACTGCTGCATCAGGAGGATTATCCGTTCGGCGACACCCGCTTCGACACCGGCAATTCATCTTTTAATGTGAGGGGGCAATACGCTGACGCACTGTTCTCGATCACTCAGGCCAAGACCGATCAGCACGGCCGTTTATGGCTGACGGATTTTCTTTCGGGGAAGCTGTACATTATTGACGAACAATGAGGTTCATCGGGCAAGGTTGCGCCTATGGCGGGGAAAGGCCAAAAGCGCTCTCGATGAGAGTAATTGGCTGGCTAACATTGAGAGGCTTTGGCAATTGGCGCTCAAACCCAAGCTCATCATGGTCCTACTCCGTCGACCCAGCCTACTGCAACTTGAGTGAGAAGTTAAGAATGGCAAAAAAGTGCTTGACCATTAGTTTGGTTTAGCTTATATTTAGGCCGGGTTCATAGCTTGATTGATACATAGAGCGGACGAGCACAACGATGTTCAGGCATCATTTAGAATATATCTATGTGATTCATTTCTTATTCCTTCAAAGCTTTGGTAAAGATATTTTACTCCAACCGTTCGATCCCTCTCAATTCGTCGCGAAGATAACTTAGCCCCTGTACGTAGATAGTTGAATTGATCATTGGCAGAAAGCTATGTTGATTATTTCACAAAAAGTCGCAACAGCGTTACCAAAACGCCCATAGGTTTTGATTCATTAACTCAGCTCCATTGCGTTAAAAGACAACATCCAAGGCATCGGTTCGTCGTCAGACTTACGCAGATTGAAGCGTTGCATTCTCAGAAGCGACCTCGACGGCTCGGAAGACAAAATATTCTACAGTTGAATGATTGGCGTTCATCGCTATGTCGAGCTAATTGACATCAACAATCATCCACCGAATTGTCCGATTAAACTATGGGGAGGAGGTGATCAGCACACGCCATCATCGGCTACAAATCCCAACCCTAAGACTAACTCACCACGTCGATTCACGATCTTTGAAAGGAGTAGAAGCAGAAAAAAAAGCAAAAATAGGATGAATCCATAGGGGAATCGTGGATAAGTAGAACTTTGATTAGCTAAGCAAGAAGGGCTATCATTATACTGTTCAAGGAGGAAGAAATGCTCAAAAAGTGCATTTGGCTAATGATCCTCGTTCTTTTGCCTGCCTCTCTGTTCGCTGCTGCAACGACGGGCAAGATCAGAGGCAAGGTAATCGATCGTGAAACCAAAGACGCGCTGCCGGGTGCAAACGTATTGATTGTCGGTACGACGATGGGGGCGGTTTCCGACATCAACGGAGAATACATCATTCTCAACGTTCCGGTCGGCTTGTATTCTTTGAAAACCAGTTTCGTGGGCTATCGTGACGTCATCGTCAACGACGTCCGCGTCACTGCGACGTTAACTACTGAAATCAATTTCCCCCTACCGAGCACGGTCATCGAGAGCCAGACCGTTACCATTGTGGCCGAGCGGCCGCTGGTAGACAAAAACGCCACCAATGAAATCCATTCCCTGCGCGCCGAAGATATCGAGATTCTGCCCGTGCGCGGCACAGGCGCATCTCTTAATCTCTTGCCTGGAGTCGTTGATGATGCCGGTATTCACATCCGTGGTGGGCGCAGCACGGAAATGGCGTACTATGTGGATGGCATCAATGTCACCATGCCAAGCGATGGCGCCAATGGCCTGTCCATTATCCACAACTCCATCGAAGAACTGAGCTATCAGGCCGGCGGGTTTAGCGCCGAGTTTGGCACCCGCATGTCGGGGCAGATTTTTACCACCTTGAAGAGCGGCACGCCGAACTACCAATTGGGCGGCGAGATCATCTCTGACGACTTTTGGGCTACCAGCAGTCCCACCAAAGGCTACCGCATTGCCGGCATCAATAACCTCTACTCCTACGGCTATGATGACTATGTGCTGTGGGCAAGCGGCCCGGTCCCGTCGGTAAAAAATCTGAAATTTTATGCCGCCGGCCAGCGCTACTATCGCGGCAGCCGAGGCACCTTTGAAACACGCTTTGCGGGTTTTCAAGAGGACGCGACCACCTTAGCTACCGGTACTTTTGTCACTGCCGGTAAGGATGCCGGCAGGACCATTAACGACACCTTGAGTCTCGGCATGGACATCCCCCCCGGCCGTCTCCCAGGTGGTGGCACCGCGGGTTGGATCTTTAACGGCAACCTCAATTGGGATCTGAAGCCGTTCCAATTGAAGGTCGGCGGATCGTTCAATTCCGAACGATCTCAGGACGGCGCCACAGAACCCACCGCTTTTCTGGTGACACCCGTGCGAACTCGATTGTGGAAAACCGGCAATTACAGCGCCTACGCCAGCCTAACTCACGTCCTCAACACCACCACCTATTACACTCTCAACCTGAACTATTTCACCAACAAGAGTGAAAATGGCGACCCCATTTTGGGCTGGAGTCGGGAAGATTGGCCGAAATGGGGCGATCCGGTAATCAATCCGGCGCTGGTGGATACCAGCCAAACCAGAAGCCTCAAGGGCCCGGGTAACTTCTATATTACTTATCCCGGTACACCCGTAGACACCTATGGGAAAGATGAAACCAACATGCTGGGGGCCAAGCTGGATTTCACCAAACAATTCGGCAGCGCTCACGAGGTTAAGATCGGTGGTGAGGCGAATTACTACACCATCCGCCACTATGCCGTAAATGCCCTCAACTACCTGCGACGGCAAGCAACGGCCGACGCTTTGGTGGGAACTCCGAACTATATGACCGATTACGATTTCTATCGTGGTCTGAATACGGAATTCACCGGCTACAATATCCATGGCGATAAGGCCGTCAGCGATGACGAGATGTATCCCACCAACGTCGGCGGTAAGGACGTGATGATCAATGCCCACAATGCCCCAGGGCACCCGGTTTTCGCCGGCGCCTACCTGCGCGACCTCATCGAGCTGAAGGACCTGATTATCAACGCCGGTGTTCGCTTGGATTACATCGACAACGGGACGCCGGGCTACAAGGACCTGCGCAAGCTATCCATGGGCACCGCCCAGACCATCGACGAGTCCAATTTCACCGACAGCAAGACCTTCACCTACCTGAGCCCGAGAATAGGCTTTTCCTTCCCGGTGACGGACCGAGTTGTGTTTCATGCTCAGTACGGCAAATATGTTCAGCCGACACGTACCGATCTGCGCGGTACCGGCATCAGCTCTTATGGCAACATGCGCATCAATCAGTTCCTTTATGGCGGCGGCTATGCGGTGGAAGTGCCTAACCCGAACCTGAAACCCGAACGCCAGACTACCTATGAGTTCGGTTTCAAAGAGCAATTCGGCGACATCGCTTCTTTGGACATTACCGCCTTTTACAAAGACACGCGCGACCTCACCGTCATGCGCGTCGTTTTCCCCTTGATCACCGACTACCGGGCGCCTTACTTTAACATGAATGGCGACTTTGGTACCGTCAAGGGACTCTCTTTCACCTTTAACCTCCGACGCACGCAGCGCATCGCCGCGACGGCCAACTATACCTACTCGGATGCCAAAGGCACGGGCTCGGAGCCGCGCTCGCACTTTGACATCGCCTGGACCGAATCGACCCCGGTATTCCCGGTCGTCATTGGTCCCTTGGACTATGATCAGACCCACAAGGGCTGGGTGGACCTCGACCTTCGCTTCCAGGAAGGGGATGGCCCGACGTTCTTGGGAATGAAGCCGCTGAGCCGCGTTGGCTTGAACTTGTCCTACAATTTCCACAGCGGCAGCCCCTTCACCCGCACCCCGGCAGAGTACGGTGCCGAAGGTGTCTTTACCTATAACTCTCCCACGCCGCTGGAAGCCTACAATCGGTCCACTTTGGACTGGTTCCATCAGTTGGATCTCAAACTGGACAAAAGCTTCCAACTCGGACCCTTGGACCTCAATGTCTATCTATGGGTGATCAACGTTTTGGACACCAAGAGCCCAACGGATCAGTGGCGGGCCACCGGCCGGCCGGATGATAACGGTTGGCTGCAGACAGACGGCGGTCGCGCCTACATCAAGACCTACGGCAATACCGGTGTCAAGTGGTACAAAGCCATGTTGACCAACACCGGCACCTGGGGCTGGCAGATGCCCCGAGTCATCCGTGGCGGCTTAAAGTTCAATCTTTAATCCGCCGTGATGCGCTCCCGATTCCTGCATCAACAAGAGAAGGAACCGGTTTCTCATACTTTTTTAAGGAGAGTTGAATATGAATAACTTCAAAAGGTGGCTTTTCATTATCGCCCCAATTTTGATCCTGTCGTTGGCTGCCGGTGCGGTCCTCGCCAAGAGCAATCATCCGCGAGCTTTGAAAAAGAGCTTGACCCTGGATCATCAGCTCATCGACGTGAATCAGATCGCAGGATGGCTCTCCAACGACGGTATTCTCATGAGCGATCCGGTGACCGGACAAGCCGGGTTGTACTTCCCCAAGGGATCACCCTCGGATCACACCGTGGTGTACACCGCCGGTCTGTGGGTGGTCGGCAAAATCGACGGTGAAATTCGTTCGGCTGCGGCGGATTACGCGACCGAATTTCAGCCCGGCATGATTCTGGAGAACGGTGCGCCCGACGATCCGGCGAATCCGCGATACAAAATCTTCAAGTTCAAAGCGGAGGACTGGGACAGTCCGGATTTCGCCGCCGACCGTGCCGAGGCCATCTCCCAAGGCATGGAAGACAAGATGTACGGCGACCAGATGCTTTATTGCGTCTATAACGACTGGGCCGATCACTCCGGCGTGTGGACCAAGCCGCCCATGGGGCTGGAAGTCAGACAATTGGCTTTCGGCTACAACCGAGTCGGCGCTTTGGGTAACACCATTTTCATCAAATACACCTTTATCAACAAGGGCACCAAGCCGATCAAAGAGGCTTATGTGTCGCAATTCTTCGACCCGGACAACGGCGGCGCTGGCGATGACGGGGTGGCGTGTGATACCACCCTGGGCGTCGGCTATGTCTACAACATGGATGGCGATGACGAAGTCTATGGAGCGGCCGTGCCAAGCTTTGGCTGCGACTTTTTCCAAGGTCCGGTGGTACCCTCTCCGGGTGACACGGCGTTTATTCCCGGTCAGCCACCGTTGGTCGACCACAAGATGCTGCAAATGACCTCCTTTGGCCCCTATATCAATGGCGGGCCTCCGGGCATGAGCGATCCCAGCCTGCAAACCGCCCAAGGCGCGCAGATGGCTTATTGGTTCTGCTCCGGCTTGAAAGGGGACGGCACCCCTTGGAAAGATCCAACGCAAGGCGATAAGATCGTCCAGTTCCCCTTTGCCGGCGACCCAGTAACCGGGACGGGCTGGATACAATCCATCACTTGGCCCGGCGCGGACATGCGCATGAGCCTGGCGGCCGGTCCCTTTGACTT
The DNA here is from genome assembly GCA_020722685.1 of Caldithrix sp. Next base: position 13,219 of record DYKH01000080.1, read on the forward strand.
GGAGGTCGGAGTTCCCTACACCGTCGTGGTCGGCTATATCGTGGGTTTGGGCAAAGACAATCTGAACTCTATCGAAGTCATGAAGAGCTACGACAAGTCGGCTCAAATCGCCTATGATCTCAACTTCAACATCGCTAAACCAGCGCCTTATCCGAACGTGACCGTCGGGCAAATGGATCGCGTTATCTCCTTGAGCTGGGATAATTCTTCCGTCAACTACTCGGCGGAAAACAAGGTGGATTTGGATCCGAACGGCAATCCTTCCTTCTACAATTTCGAAGGGTTCAAGCTGTACCAAGGCGAATCGGAAGGCGGGCCGTGGACCCTCATTAAGCAATGGGATAAGGATAACGACGTCGGTAAGATTTGGGATTATGTCTACGATCCCGTTTCAGGGGAAAATATCTACAGCGTCGTTGAGAATGGGAAGGATATAGGGCTTGCCTTTAGCTTTCTCATTGACAAAGACTATCTCAACAACGTGCCGCTCGTAAACGGAAAACCCTATTACTTTTCGCTGACCACCTATTCTTACGATGAATGGGGTAGCCCGCGAGTGTTAGAGAACGCCATCAAAGTCATTAAGGCCATTCCCCAAAAACCCGTGCTGAACACCAAGTTGTCCAGTGCGCCTGGAGATAGCCTCGATGTCACTCATACCGGCCCCAGCGACGGATTAGCCCAAGCGATCGTCGTTGATCCCTTGGCGGTGACCGGCCATGATTACAAAGTGACCTTCAGCATTGACGATCACGGCAACACCGTGTGGAAAGTGAGCGATGTATCGACCGGGCAAGACAAAATCTCCGGTCAAACGCATCAAGCAGCAGCCGCGACCTTGGCCACGGACAGCGAATTCCCCGTTGTTGACGGTGTGCTGATCAAAATTTCTGGTCCACCTCCTGGCGTAAAAACCGGGGATATGTTTGCCAATGAGAATGACCCGAAAGTATGGGGTTGGGACATTCCTTCCGGGACCCGTCGATTTACCTGGGCTGGCGGCGCGGATGCCTTTGAATTCGAGGGCTTTCGGGGCGCGCTCGGCTGGGCACAGCCGGCAACTTACTTTGGCAGTGGTTACAATTATCCAGCCCATTTGTTAAAGAAGGTGTTGTTAAAGTTGGCGACTGCTGATACTTCCGGCAATTTTGATCCCAATGACCCGAACGTGTCCTATGGTTACCGCTACGGAAGAGGATTTGCAGGTGATCCCAAGAAACCGGAATTTGCCCCGTTTATTGTGAATCCTGCTGGTGGCTATTCTTACCAAGATTTCACCAAGAGCGTGCCGTTATCAGCTTGGGACGTTACCAATCCCGATAATCCGCGCCGATTGGTAGTAGGATTTCTAGAAAATAATGCAGATGGTGGCATGGTGGACGGCAAATATTGGCCGCCCGCTCATGATAGAGCCGATAATGTTGCTGGAGGCGGGCCGCGAGAATGGCTGTTTATTTTCGATGCCGACTATGGCGAAACGCCGAACCCAGCATTTCAGGTGGAATTGATTGGCATGGATGGGCCCATCATGTACTGGGCCACTTGGGCAAGAAGAGGCAATGCCGAATTTTCGCCCGGGGCTTCGGGTGAAGACCAGTTTGCCATTTTCCCGAACATGCCAAACGCCGAAGCAGATATTTTCTCCTTCTCGACCAAAGGTTATGAAAAAGTGAGCAGCGCCGCCGTCGCCAAAGCGCGCTTGGAAGAGATCAACGTCTTCCCCAACCCGTACTTTGCTTCCAACACGGCTGAGACGGACTTTTTCACTCAGTTCATCACCTTCAGCAATTTGCCGGAAAAGGATGCGGTCATTCGCATCTTCTCTCTCTCCGGCCAGTTGGTGCGCACTCTCAAGCACGAGAATGGAACGCCGTTCGACACCTGGGACTTGAAGAACGAACACGGTCTGCCGGTTTCGAGCGGAATGTTCATTGCCTTGATCGATATTCCCGGCGTCGGCCAGAAAATCTTGAAAATCGCCATCATCAACCGCGAGGCGAGATATAGACACATGTAGCGTGAAGTAGGGTTAGGCTCGGCAAACCACCGGCCGCTTTTCTACTCAGTTCACGTGTCAAATATCCTTCAAAAGATTAAAGGAGAATTTAGATATGAAAATGAAAAATCTGTTCATCTTTTCTCTCGTCGTTCTGGCGGTTACAGGTATGGTGATTCAAGCCTACGCCGGAAACCCGGAGAAAATCGGTACCGCCGGCGGTCAAGAGCTGCTTCTGCCGGTGGGAGCGCGCGGCACGTCATTGGGCGGCTCTTCTTTGGCCGCCATGACCGGCGTCGAGGCTCTGTTCTGGAACCCCGCGGGCATTGCCAATACCAGCCAGAGTGTGGAAGCGATGTTCTCGCATATGAGCTACATCGCTGACATTGGCGTCAGCAACCTGGCCGTTGCCACGAAGCTCGGCTTTGGCTCCTTAGCCTTCGCGTTCCAATCCGTATCCTTTGGAGAGATCGCTCAAACTTCAGAAGCCGCTCCGGAAGGAACCGGAATCATGTTCTCACCTACGTACTTTACTTTGACCGGCGCATACTCTCGCACCATGACCGACCGCATCTACGCGGGCGTGGCCCTCAAATTGGTCACGGAAAAAATCATGGGCATGAGCGCAACCGGCTATGCACTGGACATGGGTGTTCAATATCAATTCAAGCCGGGCGTCAGACTCGGCGTGGCCATGCGGAACTACGGCTTTGGTCTTAAATTCACCGGCAGCAACACCGAGCGTCTGGTGGACCTGCCGGGCACCGAGCCGCAGACCCCGCAGCATCGGTTGAATTTCCCGACGCAGACGGATGAGTTTCCGTCCAGCTTGGAAATGGGCCTTTCCTATGAGCTAAAACCGATGGAGCAGACAACGGTCACGGTGATGGGCAATTTTGTCAATAACAACTTTGGCAATGACGAGGTTCTGGGCGGGGCTGAGGTCGTTTTGCACGACATGTTGACCCTGCGTGGCGGTTACTCCTATGGCACGAACCAAACCGATTACTTGGGTGAGAGCGATTATATATTCGGTCCCACCTTTGGTGCCGGTTTTAAGTACAGAGTGACCGGCAACACCAATATCGTGTTGGACTATGCTTATCGCTCCACGGCCTTCTTTAACGACAATAATATTTTTACGCTCAAGCTTCAATTCTAACTGGTGAAGCTCAGCTAACAAGAGAGGGTTGGCTTCTAAGGAAGAGGCCAACCCTTTTGTATTTTGAAAGGACCTTAACAGCAATGCCCAAGAAAGTGCTTGGCTTTTTTCTCCTGACTGTGAGTGTGACGCTGCCGTTGCTGGCGGCCGCCCAGATCGACCTCGACTATGCAGTTTTCAAGTACGATGCAACTGAAGCCTATTGGGAAATCTACTACACGATCTCTCGCAACCATTTGACCTACCTTCATGATGCCGATGGTCGTCTCGGTGCAATGGCGGTGCTGCGGCTAAGGCTGATGCAGGGCGGCTCCCCGTGGAAGGAATTAAGTTGGAAATACCAGGACGTTTTGCCGGACACCTTGCCGGAACGCCGGGCGATGAAAATCGTCGATCGCGTACAGGTGCTGGCCCCGCCGGGCAATTATGCGGCGATTCTCAAGATCGAGGACTTGCACAACCCGGCCTACCAGGATTCTGCATCCGTCTCCGCCGTCGTCCCGACCTTTCCATCCAACACCCTAAGCATCAGCGATATTGAATTGGCAAGCTCTATCGAGATGAATGCGCAGGACAAGAACAGCCCTTTCTATAAGAACACTTTGTTGGTAGTACCGAATCCGGCCCGTGTTTTTAGCGAATTTCTCCCGGTGCTGCACTTTTACGTCGAGACCTATCACCTGCTGGAGAATGTCCCCGGCAATGCTTACTCGATCCTTTATTCGATCCTGAGCGCCGACGGCAAGGAGATGGAAAAGAAAATTCTGCCCAAGGAGAAAAAAGCCGACGCGCAGGTGGAAATCGGCTCACTCTCGGTGCGCTCCTTGCCCACAGGAACTTATTCTCTGCATTTTGCCCTTTCGGACAGCGCCCGGAGAGAGCTCATTTCCAAAGATGCCAGATTTTTCGTCTATCACCACGCGCAGACGCAAGCAGGCGACTCAGCGCTGGCGGGAGTGAATCCGGCCGTCGCCCAGAGTCAGTTTGGTGGCATGAGCGAAAGCGAACTGGATCAGGATTTCGCCTATGCGCATTACCTTGCCACTCTCGAGGAAAAGAGCCTATATGCTGGACTAAAGAGCGTGGAGGCCAAGCGCCAGTTCCTTTACTCCTTTTGGCTGAAGCGGGACCGCGACCCTTCTACGCCAATCAACGAATTCTATCAAGAATACTTGCGGCGCGTGCTCTACTGCAACGAAAAGTTCAGCGCATTCAAAAAGCCGGGATATCAAACCGACCGCGGGCGAGTCTACATTCAGTACGGCAAGCCCAGTTTTATCGAACGCAATCCAAGCACCGAGGGCAACCGGCCTTACGAAGTGTGGAGCTATGACGAAATCCAAGGCGGCGTGATTTTCGTCTTTGCGGACTTTGCCGGATCCAGAGATTATATTCTGTTACACTCGACCGCTTTGGGCGAGGCGAGGTATCCGGATTATATGGAGAGAATCAATCGGGGATATTAGACTGTTAGACTGTAGGCTGTTAGACTATTAGACTGATTGGCAATTACCTAACCGTCTAACAGCCTACAGCCTATAAGTCTAACTGAAAGGGGTCAGACATGAAATCACCATGGAGGTTTTCATTTTCACAGAACTGCGCGGCGATGATATTTTTGGCGATCAGCGTGGTTACCGTCTTCGCCTCCGCGCTCCCGGCAGTTCCCAGCGCTAAGAAATCAAAAGTCCGCGCACCCACCGGGGCTATGATCCAATCGAGCAAAATGATCCACCTCGACAATATGGCCATGTGGGTGCAAAACGACGGGCTCTTCGCCAGCAACCCGGAAACCGGCCAAAGCGGGCTGTACTCTCCAGTCTCCAACAACAAAAGCTGAATACAAATCTCACCATGGCATATTCTCCCGGCCTGATACTCGGAGCGCTGGGGGCAGACTCCTTGCGGGCCCTGGTCAATGCTTTTGCTGCGGACTGCGGAAATTGGGTTATCACCTCATACGATGGAATGGCCGGGCCGCCAGCGGAATCCTCTGCGCCGTAGCCCTCTCTTTCTATCCCGTGAACGTGGGTGAGCAAGTGCAGATTAGCAAGCTGGTAGGATTGCCTTGACAAGACAAAGGACTGCCAGAAACTCTTAAATTTTCATCCACCCTTGGTATTCCCACATATTCAAAATTGATGGAAGAGAGAATGCTTATCAAAAAGCCATTCTACTGGACCTGTATCGTTGTGATAATGGCAAACCTTTGCTCTGCTCAGCAGCTTGGCATCAGCGGTAGGGTGCGGGACAAGAATACCCACGATGAAATTCCATTCGTAAACGTCTTCATCAAAGGGGCAGAAACCGGCACCGTCAGCGATTATGCCGGCAAGTTCTCGCTACACGTTGATAAAGAGAAGCCGGATGCGGTTTTTGTCTTTCAGCACGTAGCTTACTACAAGCGTGAAATCCCTCTTGATTCGGTAAAGGCCATGCGCATCGTTTACCTGCAGCCGCGGGTCATTCCGCTGCAGAGCATAACCATCGAAGCGCCCGGACGCGCCGCCCTTGAAATCAAGAAGGATTTGCCGCAACCGGTCGCCCTGCTCGACGCCAAGAATTTCAGCATTCGCGGCTATGTCGATGCCGGCGATTTCCTGCGCACCGACCACAGCGTCCAAGTCAGTGAAGAGCTGACCGGCAAAAAATCCATTGCTTTGCGCGGCGGCAATGCCGATGAGGTCCTTGTCCTCTACAACGGCATCAAGATGAATCCGACCTTCGACGGTGTTTTCGATTTTTCCCTCATCGATTTGGAAGACATTTCCCGCTTCGAGGTGATCAAAGGCAGCAATACCGCCTTGTACGGCACTGGCGGCTTGTCCGGGGTCATCAACATCATTCCCAAGCTGGAACAGGATTATCACATCCGCTTCCAGCAAAGAGTCGGCAGTTATCGTTCGGGCAACTGGGGCATCCATCTTTATCAACCGCTGGGTCGTCTGCGGGTCGCCAGCAGCTACAAAAGGGGCGCCACCAGAAGACAGTTTGCCGGCGCATCCGGCGAGGATGATCAATTAATCAACCAATCCGAACACTACACCGCGAATCTTGTTTATCGCTTGTCGAACAATGCGAACAAAGGTGCCGGCAATTATCTGACCTGCTCTTACACCCATTCCGCGCTCGATTATGACAATAGCAGGGATTTGGAGCGCATATCCGACCTCAATCGACTGGCGACCGCAGCCTATCAGGGCAGCCTTCTCGGCCTGGACGGTTTCAAATTCACTGGCTCTTTTCACCGGCTCGATGATCGTTTTTCGGCGTCGGCTTTTTCGCAAGCCACCCTCAAAAGCTCCGAGCGAAAAGTTCTCAATGACGCCCATTTCTTCAGCGCAGAAAAACTCACCAGTACTTCCTGGTTCGATTTTCTGCTCGCCTATCAAACGGAATCGACCCGGCTGGAATTCTTCGACGAGCAGAACCTCGACACCGCCGTGGATTTAGAGCTCCGGCGCCGGCAGCACGGCTTCGTGGCCATCGCCAAGCTGCATGCGCCGAGCGGCTCTGAGAGTCTGCAGTACCTGGATTTCGACGTCAGCGTTCGTCACGACCGGGTGCAGGATTATCCCGAGGACCTCGCGCCCCTGGATAGCGTTGCGACCGCGCTGTCGCTCAGCGATCGCAGATGGAGAGAAACGACCGTCAAGTCTGCCACCCGTCTCATTTACGCCAAGAATGACCTGACCCTCAACGCCTATTTGAATTTCGGCAAGAACGTCAAATTTCCTACGCTCTTTCAGCAAATCAGCCGCCCGCTCTTTTCCGATCTGCCGTCGACCAACGCGGCTTTATCTCCGGAGAAGAACGACAGCATCGAGATTGGCAGCGAGCTGACCCGCAACATTCAGGGGCGCCCGGAGGTGTCCGGTTGGCGGCTCACCTTCAACTATTTCAAAAGCTATTATCAGAACAAGATTCGTTCCTTTTATAGCCCGGGCACGCTGACCGCCGGCTTTGACAATGTAAGCAACGCCCAGATCAGCGGCATCGAGAGCAAATCCAGCTTCTTTTTTCTGCAAAAAAAAGTCACCCTGGACTTGGGAATCTCTCGCTACTTTATCTCGGAAAAGGCGGCCTTTCCTTTCAAATTCGATATGAAATACACGGCGGATCTCAAAGTAGATCATTTAGGCTATGCTTTTCAGGTGCATCTTTTCCGCGAAGGCGAGCAGGTCGGCTGGATCCGGCAAACCATCGACAGCATTCTGGAAGTCAGCTTACCGGCGCGCACCGACCTCGATATTCACTTGGGCAAGAGCTTTGAAGTCTACAAATTGAAAATTCTCACCAACGCCAGCGGACGCAACCTGCTCAACAGCAGAACGGAGTTGGCCGGATTGGTTTTGCAGGATCGGCGCTTTTACCTGACTTGTGGGGTTCAGTATTGATGCGGGCGCTTGCCTGTACAGACATGCAAACGTGAACGACCTATTTAAGGGCTCTCCGACAAAGGAATTCTCCATGCAGCAAAACGCACCTAATTGGATTCTACCGATTCTCCTGGCAACCCTGGCCACCGTCAGCGGTTGTACCGACAATCCTCTGTTCAAAGAGGACCGTATCAAGGACAAGAACATTACCGGCAAGGTGGAGCTGAGCGACCGGATGCCCGCGGACAACGTGCACGTCTGGCTGGATGGCTGCAACGTCTCTCGGCGGACGAACGCCGGCGGCTTCTTTGAATTATCATTGCCCTCGCCGAAACAACAACCCGGCGGCGGCCTGAACGGCGCTTACACTCTGTATTTTTACGTCGCAAACTATCAGATGGGAAAAGTGCCCATTTACTTTCTGAATGGAAGGGTGGAGTATTCCAAAGGGGGGCTGAATAGCAAAGGCGAGCTACTGCAGACCATGCGGCTGAACAAAATATTGGACATCAAAATGACAGTGGAGCCCCCGACCGTGTACGCCGACGTTGCGGACACGGTCACCGTTTCCGTAACCTTGCAGGCTACCGACGATACGGTGACGGCCAAAGGCTATTTCAGCGCTCCGGCCTTCAAAGGGGATCCGACCTACACAGCGGGATTTATCCGAGGAACCGGCGACAACGCATCCTTTGTGAAAAGGGTGTACTTGACCAACAAACAGTACGGCTATGGCACTTTTCCCGTCACCACCGAGCCTTTGAGCTTGGTGCCGCTGGTGCTGTTCTTGGAGCCGAACTTGCTTGCTCCCGGAGAATATGAGATCATTCCTTTTCTGGTGGTGAAGCAGGCGGGCATACCCCAGGGATTATTGAACAGCCTGAGCGGCAACCTCACCGAGTATACCGAAGAAATCTTGAATGTGCCGCTGAAGATTCGCGATAATCATCTGCGGGTGCTGGCAAGGGAGAAGCAGCAGCGCTGAATCTCCTTGCAGCGCGGTAGGGCGTAGAGCGGGAAAATCACCTCGTGGCTTTGCCATTAATGGTCTAACGTCGGTCTTTAGCAAACTGGGAAAATTTTACTTGACAATTCGATTCTGCAAATGTAAATTGATTCGGGAATCAGAAAGGGTACTCCAACGCGCAATCCATATTTGACTTTATATGAGTTCTTAGCGACGGTGGGCAAAATCCAATTCACCAGACTCTGCCCTCCGGCTGGATAGAAGGTCTAATTTTTTCAGCCTGAGGGTGATTTCCTTTGGGAGTTATAAAAGATCGAGGATTGCCATGTTTCAAAAATCCTGCCTGCCTCTAATCGTCTTCCTATCGCTGTCCTTTGCTTGCACGCGAGACAAAAAGCCTTTGGAGCCGGAAAAGCCGTCGGCCATTCCATCCACGATGCCGCAGGTTGACATCCCTTGGCCCAGCTTGGCGGACTCACCCTGGCCGATGCCTCTACGAACACCCCAGGCAGTGGCTCGAACGCATTTAAGAGGGCCACGAATAGGCGGAACCCTCTGGGAAGTTCCATTGGCTGAAAAGGTGTTGGCACCACCCGTGATTGGGCCCGATGGCACAATTTACGTCTGCGTTCACGAAGATACGTCTGGAAGTGGACTTTTATATGCGGTCAGTCCAGACGGTCACATTAAATGGAAATTTCGCCCCACAACTCGTAATACGCATTTTAATAGTGCGCCTATCATAGGTGTGGATGGGACGATTTACGTCGGTACCTACTGGCAAATGGAAAAGAGCCCCTTTTATGCGTTGAGCCCGGACGGCAATATCAAATGGGTGCTAGAACTGAATGGTGGATCGGCACAATATGGTAACAACATTGGTTTGGACGGAACCATATACACGACCACCACTAAAGGCTATCTTCAGGCGATTAATCCAAATGGCACACTAAAGTGGGAGTCTTTTGGAATAGCTGGCTTTGCATCTACGCCAGACTTGTTGGAAGCGGTTATTTCCATAGCCCCTGATGGGAATACCCTCTATCTCCAAGGCCTGGATTTATCATTGAATGCACTACGCGCTGAAGACGGTAATGTCGTCTGGCAAAAGAAGATGGGAATTGAGGAGATGGGCCCCCCGATTGTGGATGGGCAAGGGAATATTTACTGTGGCGGTCTAGACATTAACGCTGGGTCATATCTTTTCTCACTTGACCCCAGCGGGAATGAACGCTGGCGTTTCAAGTACTCGGATGGATTCCACGGCATCAATTCAGGAATTGTAATGGATAAGGCGGGTTATCTCTATTTTCAAGGTCCCGGGGCCTTATACTCGTTGGATTATGCCGGTCACCTTCGATGGAAAAGGCTAATACCCTATAGAGCGTCTTACTGCCCGATTCTGTGTGACGGGGAATCCAATATTTTTACCATGTTTATTTTGGATGGTGCATTTCGAACTTTTGACCTGAATGGCAACATGGTACTAGAAAAGCAGTTTTATGCAAACTACACAGTTACAGGAGCCATTGGGAATAATGGGGTGCTATATACGTCGACAGGACTTCATTCGAAGGCAATAAACTTGATTGCCATGAATTGATTGTATGAATTGGAGGCGAGTCATGTTCACAAAGTCTGTTCTTATGATTGGAGCTATACTCCTTGCGAGTGTTGTGCCTTGTTGCGTCTTAGCACAGAATCCAACCAGGACTACTGTAGTTTGGCAAATTTTAAGTTCTTTGATAAAAAATTGGCCTAAAATGGTGGCCAAGAGTTGGGTATGGGCGTACTCTATCATCTCCCCATGCCCTATTCAAGAATGGCAGCTCTAGTTTATGCCGCTTTCGACCATTCAGCCATGGCCAGTTCTACTGAGCCATGCTTAAGCACTTGTTCGCCAAAGGTTCGAAGGAAGGCCTCCTGCTGGTCTTGACGATGCCGAGCAATGACATCACTCAAGGTCTTTACATCGGCGCTCTTCTCCTCCGTTCTTCGCCAATACAAGTAGGCCAAGGTTAAGCAGACCAGATCAAAATAGCGGGAGATTCCTTCATAAGAACGCAGCCGAAAGTCTCCTAAGCCCAATCGGATTTTTAAGTACAAGTGGTCAACTTCCACCGGCCAACGTCGCGTGTAGCGACCAAGCGCTTCTTGAGCGCCTAAAGACAGATCGGTGGTCATGAAAAACTTCGGCTTTCTGTCTTTAAGATTCCGTTTGGAAATGAAAATACTGACTTCGTCTTTTATCTCATTCAGATAGCCTGTTAGGCAACTCACCCAGTAGCGGGTGGACGAGTCAGAGGATTTCACCATAATAGGATGGAAATCCCGATTCCTTGTGTAATGGGCCAGTTTGGAAAGCGGACCAGAATATTTGGTTCCTTTCTTGCTAATGATCCGATTATGCTTGAGGGCACAGATTACATGCCATCCTCTTTGGCGGCACAGTTTGATGAGTTTGGCACTCGCATACCAGCTATCAAAAAGAACGTATACTGGCACCTCCTTCGGCAAAAGATGCGCCAGCTCGTTCAAAATTTCTTTGACAATGGTGTATTTTGTCTTAAACGGTATTCGCTTCCCTTTTCCCCGTCGACGATTGAAGCGGCGTACCGTATTTTGGCGCAAATATAGCCGCAAAGCGATGGGCGTTGAGCGATTGCCACAGGAGATATGAACGGTGACAAAAGCAACCCCGTAGCAATAGCCCTGGCCTTCAGTAGTATTGAAATGCCAGTCGGTCACTTCAAAGTGCAAACTGGTCTTTGGCTTGGGACTTTTCGAGTCATCAATACTAATGTAGACCGGCTCAGGGAAAATGGCTCCTGCATTTTCTTGCAGTACCCAACGGACCAATGAGCCGTACATCTGCTGGCGTAAATG
>DYKH01000081.1 GCA_020722685.1 Caldithrix sp.
TTGACACCAACCTTTTGGTTTACGCTCACAATCGAGACTCTGAATTCAACAAAAAATCTGCTGCTTTTCTGAAAAAGGTAATGAATAAGAGGGACCAAAGCGGGAGTCTCTCTGTCTGTCTACCGGCGCAGGTACTGATGGAATTTGTCAATGTTGGGCCACTGTGACATGGCACTTATGAGGTTCAGCAGATATGGAAAGAACACCTATTTTGGACGAGAGTGAGGTGATTTGATTTGATAAATCGGTCGAGGCTGACCGTTTAGCTCATTATTAGTCGCCAATTTTTGAGGGCAGCTATGATTTCTTACTTTGATCTTTGGGAGCAAGCAATCTACCTTGATGATGACGTAAAAGAAATCATTTTGATAAAGCACCCCGAGTATTTCGTTTTCTTGATCGCATTGAACTGACCTTGCAGTCTCCTGATGTTGTAAAGCAGAGCAAAATAACGGTGCGCTCGAGACTATACTACAGATACTTTGAGGATATTTTAGGCGGCAAGATTTTCACTGTGGTGGTAAAACATGCGGCTCAAGATTTTATTTCGACAGTGTATGTAACCGATAAAATAAAGGAAGGCGAAGTAATATGGCAAAGAAACCAATGAACTTTTTCTACGATCGCAAGGGCGATGTGCTATACGTTTCCATTGGTAGGCCGCAAGCAGCTATTTCCAAAGAAGCCGGCGATGACGTTCTCATTCGAGTTCATCCGAAAACGGATGAGGTCGTGGGATTTACCCTTTTCAATTTTGCTGAAAGATTTGGCGACATTCGTGAGGAAAAATCCGTTCCCGTAACCGCCACCCTCCATATTTTAGCACAGGCTGATTAAAAAGTCAGATTCCGTTTTTTGCCCGGATCAAAACCGACAGGCAAGCAAAACGAAATTCATTATGAATAAAGCGATTTTTGGAAAGGTTTGAAACTGCAATTTGGAGGAAAATATGCCCGGAAGCTTGGACAAAGAACAACTCTATAGCGCTCTCTTTATGAATTTGGTGATGACTTTTCAAACCGCAGCTTGGCAGCAAATGGGGAAAATCAAGAATCCCCTGACCGACAAAATCGAACGGGACATGGAGCAGGCGCGCATGTCCATTGACATGCTGGACATGCTGCAAGCCCGGACTGCAAACAACTTGAAGGAAGAAGAGCAAAAATTTCTCGCCCACGTTCTCAGTGAGCTCAAGTTGAACTATGTTGACGAAGTCAACAAAGACAAAAAAGCCAAAGCCGCGGCGGAAAAGCCGGCCGAGAAAACAGAAGTAGCAGCAGCCGCGGAAAGCCAAGAAGCCAAAGAAGCTTCACCAGCCGCTGAATCAACCGAAGCGGCAAAGTGAGTATTTAAGTATTGCCGGTCGACAGATGGTTTCACCCGTGCAAATGCTTATAGTATTACCCTGCAAAACTATCACAACCGCGAAGATTTTTTCCGGCCGCAAGATCGAACGAACGCACACTAAATTTGCGCTCATTTCATTTACCGTCGATTCGCGGTTATTGTACTTTCGTTGAGTTAGTAATTGATGCAGAAAGGGATGTTATTCAGGAGGAATCTTTTCATGACAACAAACAATCTGTAAGCCGTCAGGTCGGCATTTGGCAGATTGTAGCCTTGTGCGTGGCCTTGAAAAGATTCTTCGAGAATGACATGCCTTGCTTGCGTTTTATCCCTTGACAGGTTCAGGTTTGACTGCGGCAAATTGCCGCGCTATAAAAAGGTGAATGGAAAGCAAAGCTTCGCAACACTCGCAACAAGTCTGGGAAAAGTTCTGGGACGAGAAGGAGAACATCGAAGAGGTGTATTCCAACTCGGATCGGATTATCAAGCAAATATTGAGCACGACTGATTTGGCGGGCAAACTCGTCATGGAAGTCGGCGCTGGCTCCGGCAGGGATGGATTGAGACTGGTGGATGCCGGTGCGACGGTCGTCCTCTTGGATTATGCGGAAAGCTCTTTACGCATGTTAAGGAGTTTGTCCCGCCATAACAACCTGAAGGTGCTGCTGGTCCGAGGTGATGCCTTTCACTTGCCGATTAAATCCAATGCCTTGGATTTGGTGTTTCATCAGGGATTATTAGAGCACTTTAAAAACCCTGCCGATATTCTCGCGGAAAATTTCCGCGTCCTCAAATCCGGCGGAATGGCTTTGGCAGACGTGCCACATCGATACCATCCCTACACCGTGGTCAAACACGTCTTGATTTGGATGAACAAATGGTTTGCCGGTTGGGAAACGGAGTTTTCCCGCCGGCAATTGATGGGTCTCTTTCGTCAGGTCGGTTTTGAGATTCACGCGGTGTACGGGGATTGGATGCGACCAAGTTTTGCCTATAGGATGGTCCGGGAGATCGCCAAAAAAATGAATGTAAAGCTGCCGCTCTATCCCGGCAGTCTGCCAATCGTTTCTCGTCTACGGGCCTACCTGCGCAAGTGGTTTCGCACCACCTCCTTGTCCTTTTGCACCTATATGGACATTGGCGTCATAGGCGTTAAATGAGGCCGCCGAAAAATGTCCGCTGACCGCTCTTTGAACATATTGGCCATTAACTGGCAGGACATTACTAATCCGTTTGGCGGCGGAGCCGAAGTCCACTTTCATGAAATTTTCAAGCGGGTGGCAGCCGCGGGACATCAGGTGACCTTGCTCTGTTGCTCCTATGCTGGCGCTCCGGCATCGGAAATGATTGACGGAATCCGCGTCATCCGCTTTGGCAGCCGAAATCTTTTTAACTATTACGTGCCCCAGCTATACAAGAAGCTTTGCGCGCGCGAGCGTTTCGATATCGTCATCGACGACATCAACAAGATTCCATTCTTTACGCCCCTGTTCGTCAGCGAGCCTCTGCTTGCCATTGCGCATCATCTCTTTGGCAAGAGTATTTATTTAGAAGCTCCCTTTTTCCCGGCTACTTACGTTTGGGCCGCGGAAAAGCTTGTGCCCTTAGTTTATCGATACACGGCCTTTGCAGTTGTTTCCGAGAGCACCCGGCAGGAACTCCGGCAGCTTGGCATTCGTTCACAAGTGGATTTGTTACCCAACGCGGTGGATTCGGCCAAGTATCAAGAGATGCCGCAGCACCGCTCTGAGACGCCGTTGATTGGTTGTTTGGGTCGTCTGAAAAAATATAAGAGCATCGACCACGTTCTACAAGCGATGCCGGCCATTTTGCGCTCAATGCCCAGTGTCCGCTTGCTGATTATCGGCGATGGTGACTATGGGCCGGCGCTTAGGCAGCTTGCGATGTCCTTGGGAATCGACAAGAACGTCGATTTCGTCGGTCATGTTTCGCACGAAGACAAAGTGAAGCTTTTGAATAGACTGTGGCTGGCCGTCAATCCTTCTCCGAAAGAAGGTTGGGGGCTCACCGTCATCGAGGCGAATGCTTGCGGAATTCCGGTCATTGCAGCCGATTCACCAGGATTGCGGGATTCGGTTTTGCATCAAAAGACTGGATTGCTCTATCCGTATGGCGATATTGCAAAGCTGACGCAATCCGTCTTAGAATTATTAGGAAATAGCGAAAAGAGAATGTATTTTTCCGCCCAAGCGCGGCGATGGGCGGCACATTTTAGTTGGGATACGTCAGCGGAGAAAGCTATCGAATTAATGCATAGTGTAGCACGCATATAGAGTCGGAGAGAATCATGCAGAATTACAAGTTAGTCAACCGAGTGATGGCAGGCATCGCCTTTCTCTTCTCATTGATCATTTACCTTCGAACCATTGCTCAAACCGTATCGTTTTGGGATTGCGGTGAGTTTATCACCTGCTCCTACATCCTGGGCATCCCGCATCCTCCAGGTGCTCCGTTCTACCTGCTGATTGGGCGCATTTTTACCATGCTGCCCCTGGCAACGGACATAGCCTTGCGCGTCAATATCATTTCTGCCCTTACTTCGGCGCTAACCGTCATGCTGACCTATTTGATCATTGTCCGGCTGATCAAACAATGGCGGGGCGAGCCGAAAAACTCAGAAGATCTGCTCATTCTTTCTGCCAGCGGCTTGATGGGTGCTCTGGCGTTCGCCTTCACCGATACTTTTTGGTTCAACGCAGTAGAGGCCGAAGTATACGCCATTAGCATGTTTTTCACTTCCATTATCTTCTGGTTGATCCTGGTTTGGCTGGAAAAAGCCGACGAAAAGGGATCGGAACGTTATCTTCTCTTCATCGCCTATCTCGTGGGCTTGGCTATCGGCGTGCATCTGGAGATGATTTTAGTACTCCCGGCCCTTTGTATGATTGTCTATTTCAAGTACCTCGACAAGACTCAGCAAAAGATTAATCTTAAAAACGCCATCTCGTTCGGGTTGATTGCCGTCGGTATTTTTGTCGCCATCTATCCCGGCGTGGTTCAATGGATTCCCCGTCTTGCCGGCGCTCTCAGCTTATGGTCGTTGCTGGTGCTCATAATTGGCTTGGTCTATGGCGTCTATTGGGCCCTCAGCAACAGCAAAAAGGTTTTGAGTCTTGTCCTCATGTCCGGCCTGCTGGTCATTGTCGGCTATTCCACCTATTCCATGATCTACATTCGCTCTTCTCTCAATCCGGCCATCGATGAAAACGATCCGGAAACGATCGAGCAGATGGTCAAATACCTGAATCGGGAGCAGTACGGCACCTGGGGGACCTTTCCCCGCAGGTATCCTGGCTTGCCCTCGGACTGGGAGTTCAAGCAGCGCTATCCCAATTTGAGCTACGCGACCTATAATTTCTCTAAGCAGCTTGATTTCATGTGGAACTATCAGATCAAGAAGATGTACCTGCGCTACTTCGCCTGGCAATTCGTCGGCAAGGGCGATACCCTCGGCTCCGATGGCTTTATCGTCGAGACTTTTTCTTTCCGAGGCCTGTTCGGCTTGCCTTTCCTCATCGGATTGATCGGCATGGTGCATCATTTTTACCGCCATTGGCGTCATGCGTTGACGATTGGCACTATCTTTATTCTCACCGGCGTCGCCATTGTCATCTACCTGAACCAGGAGGATCCGCAGCCAAGAGAGCGAGACTATGTCTTTGTCGGCTCATTCTTCGCCTTCGCCATCTGGGTAGGAATGGGTGCGACGGCCCTGCTGGAATGGATTCAGGAGGCGATGCACAACAAGGAGGGATGGCGTAAGCTGCTCTACGCAATGATCATTGTTGCCTTGGCGATTATGGCTCCCATCAATTTGCTTGCACATAATTATCACGAACATGACCGCACCGGCGAATACGTCGCTTACGATTATTCTTATAACATCCTGCAGACATGCGAGCCCAATGCAGTGATTTTCACCAACGGTGATAACGATACCTTTCCCCTGTGGTTTTTGCAGTACGTTTATAATATCCGTCCCGACATTCGCGTGGTCAACCTCAGCCTGCTCAATACGCCCTGGTACATCAAACAGCTCAAAAATCAGGAACCGCGGGTGCCGATTAGCTTGACCAATGAGCAGATCGACCAACTGGAGGGCCTGATCCCCTGGGAAAAGCGTACGGTGAAACTGCCGGTGCCGCGCGCGGTGCAGGAAAAGATGCTGGACGATTTGGGCGAGCGAAGGCAGTTGATTCCGCAAGAGGAGCTGCAAGCCACCGAGATTAGCTTCGAGGTTAAACCGACGGTCTTTGGTCAGGCGCTGCGGGTACAGGATTACATGATCCTGAACATTCTGCACTCCAACCAATGGCGCAAGCCGATTTATTTTGCCGTTACCGTCTCAAATGAAAATCAGCTCAACCTGCAAAAGCACTTCCGCATGGATGGCCTGGATTTCAAATTGGTGCCCTACGATGGTCAGCACATTTCCACCTCGGCATTAGAACATAATTTGTTCGACGTTTTCAAGTATCGTGGGCTGAATGATCCGAGCGTCTATCTGAATGACAACATTGTCGGCCTGCTGCAAAACTACCGGGCTGCCTTTTTGCGCCTGGCGCGCGACTACATGGTCGAAAAGAAATATGATAAAATGATCGCGGTGTTGGACAAGATGGAAAAAGTCATGCCGGAAAAAACCGTACCGGTTCCGGACTATCGGATTTCTCTCAACATTGGCCAGATGTACTATATGGCCGGACGTACGGAACAGTTCATCAAACGGCTTGAATCGGCGATGGATCAGGCGCCGGACAATCCGGAGATATACGGCACCTTGGTTTCTCTCCTCAGCCGGGAAGGCCAGCACGACCGCGCCGTCAAGCTGTTGGAAAAGTGGGTTGCCAGACACCCGGACGATAAACAAGCCAAGAGCATGTTGGACACTGAGAAACAATCCCTGACGAGGGCAGCGGGAAGCTCGAAGGATACTCTGTCATCCGCAGCTTCAGACAGCAATTAGGTTCCGTATGCGAGGAAAATGGGTAGTCAAGACGCTTCAATAGAAAATTACCGCATGAGCAAAGCTTCGCGGCGGCAGTTCTTTGTCACTCTATTCAAAGCGGTTGTAAGTGTCGGCTTAATTTATTGGCTCCTGCAGCGGATTGGCGTAAACAATCTATTGGGACAAGTTGCCACAGTCCGGTGGCAATGGGTCTTTTTGAGTCTGACGAGTTTTGCTGCAAGCAACTTGTTGGGTTCCTGGCAATGGAGCTTGCTGCTGCGAGCCAAGCAAATCGAATTGTCCTTTTGGCAGGTGGCGTCCTATTACCACGTCGGCCTGTTCTTCAATAATTTCCTCATCGGCAATATCGGCGGTGATGCCTTCCGCGTCTACGATATTCGCCGCAGCTCGGGTGACATGACCGACGCTATCTCTGCGGTATTCTTCGATCGCTTTGCCGGTTTTTTCGCCCTCTCGACCTTGGCGCTGCTGGTGGCAACGATCGGACTGCAGCAGCTTTTCCACAATTCGACTTTTTATTTGGTCGCCTTTATTTTAGCCGGTTGGATGTTCGGACTCTTGTTCCTTTTCGTGGAAGGCTTTGCCCGAAAGTTCTCTTTCGTCATCAAATTGCTGACTCCCGACGCTTTGCATGTAAAGATGCGGGAGTTGTACTACAGCATCCATCAATTCAGCCGCGAGAAGGTGCTGCTCGCTAAAATATTTGCGGTCGCCGTCACGGTGCAAGTGCTGCGGATTTTGACGCATTGTTTCGCCGCATACTCGGTGGGTGTTCATACCCATGCGGCTTACTTCTTCATTTTCATTCCTATTGTCGCCTTGGTGGCAAGCTTGCCGATCTCCTTGGGCGGCATAGGAGTGAGAGAGCAAAGCGCGGTCACCCTTTTTGCCAAAGTGGGTATTGCCTCCGCACAAGTAGTTGCCTTTGAGCTCTTGGCCTATGTCGTCGGAATATTAGCCAGTCTGCCCGGGGGAATCATTTTTGCCATTCGCCCTGAAGCTTCCACAAAGGGAAAAGTACCCATTTAGCCAAATGAAGCAGAGTTATGCAGCTAAACGATTAGGGGAAATGAGAAAGATAACGTGCTCGTACCGGGGTTTAAGGGAGTAATGGTGATGCCTAAAGTTGCCATCGTCATGGGCAGTGCTTCCGATCAGGAAACCATGGCCGCTGCCGAAGAGTTGCTGGGCTATTTTGGCATAGAGTATGAGACTCGCATCCTTTCCGCCCATCGCATGCCCGAGGCGACGGTCGATTTTGCCAAGCATGCTGAAACGCTCGGGCTATCGGCCATCATCGCCGGCGCGGGTATGGCGGCGCACCTTCCGGGCGTCATCGCCAGCTACACTACTGTGCCGGTCATCGGCGTGCCCCTTGGCGGTTCGGCTTTGAATGGCGTCGATGCACTCTACTCCATTGTGCAGATGCCGAAGGGCGTGCCGGTGGCGACGATGGCCATCGGCAAAGCCGGCGCCAGCAACGCCGCCATCTTTGTCGCCGAGATGCTGGCTTTGAAGGACGAACAAATCAAAAATAAGCTTCTCCAATTTCGCGCCAACGGGTGTAAGGTATAGGTCAGAATTACACTCAAGCAGGATGCAAGGCTTTGCGATTGCGTTGGGTGTCTCGGTGCAGTAGCTGCAGGTTTCAAGTTGCAGGCGGCAATTTGATTAGGAGGCATTGACCATGAAGCGTTTCTTCAAATTCGAGCAATACGAAACGACCTACCGTCGAGAGATCATCGGTGGCGTTACCACATTTATCACCATGGCCTATATCATCATTGTAAATCCGGCGATACTGGCGGCCGCCGGCATTCCCAAAGGGCCGTCCATGGTGGCGACTATTTTTTCTGCGGTCATAGGTACGCTGATGATGGCGTTCTATGCCAATCGCCCTTTTGCCATCGCGCCGTACATGGGAGAAAACGCCTTTGTTGCCTACACGGTTGTACAGGTGCTCGGCTACAATTGGCAAACCGCCATTGGCGCAGTCTTTGTGGGAGGAGTCATTTTTGTCCTTCTTACGGTCACGAGAATTCGCTCCTGGTTTGTCGAAGCGATTCCCGTCAACTTGAAATACAGTTTTGCGGTCGGCATTGGCTTGTTTCTCACCTTCATCGGTTTGAATGAAATGGGCGTAGTTGCCACTGGAACTGGTACGCCGGTGAGGATGGGCAATCTTGGCTCTCCATCCACGCTGTTGGCTGTCTTTTGCTTCATAGCCATGGCCGTCCTGATCATCCATCGCGTGAATGGCGGTATCTTGATCGCCATCTTGGTCACCACGGTTTTGTCGATGGTGCTTGGCGTTACCAAGCCACCATCGGAATGGGTCAGCTCGCCGCCAAGCTTGCGACCCATTCTGTTCCAACTGGACATTTTGGGCGCTTTGCAATGGGGCTTTTTCTCGGTGATCTTGACGATGTTCCTGATGGATTTCCTCGATACCATGGCCACGCTCATCGGCCTATCCGTGCGAGCAAATCTTTTGGACGAAAACGGCAATTTGCCGGAGATCGAAAAGCCCATGTTAGCGGATGCTCTGGCAACCTGCTTCGGCGCTTTGCTGGGTACAAGCACGACGGGAACTTATATCGAATCGGCAAGTGGCATCGAAGCCGGTGCGCGAACGGGATTCAGCTCTTTGGTAACGGCTTTGCTTTTTCTGGCGTCGCTGTTCTTTGCGCCTTTTCTGACAGCTGTGCCGGCGCACGCTTATGGCCCGGCATTGGTGATCGTGGGCTTGCTCATGGTCAGCCCAATTGTCAAGATCGATTTCGCGGACTATACCGAATTGATCCCGGCATTTGTGGTCATCATCCTCATGAGTTTCACCTACAACATCGGCATCGGCATGACCGCAGGATTTGTGATATATCCGTTCATGAAAGTCGTCTCAGGGAGGATTCGAGAGGTACATTTGGGGCTGTGGCTGCTGGCTGCTCTTTCGCTGCTTTTCTACATCTTTTACCCCTATGGCAAATAGGAGACCTTTGCAATGGTTTTTGAGGGTCGATGATGAAGGTTTTGGTCACGGGCTGCAACGGGTTGTTGGGACAAAAACTTTGCGCGCTCGCTCCACCTCAGACTGAGGTATTTGGCCTGGATTTGCAGGCTCATGGTCTGATATTACCGCCGGTCTCTTTTGCTACCATTGATTTGACGCAGCGAGAGTCCGTGGTGAATTTCATCTCAAACATAAAGCCGGCCTGGGTCATCAATGCCGCCGGCTACACCAATGTGGACGGCGCCGAAACGGAGCGCGACCTCTGCTGGCGGGCGAACGTGGTCGCGGTTGAGAATCTCATCCACGCCGCCCGAAGAATCGGGGCGCGGATTGTGCAGTTGTCCACTGACTATATTTTTGACGGCCAACATGGTCCCTATGACGAAGGGGCCATCGCGCATCCGCTGGGCTACTATGGTCGCTCCAAATTGGCCGCTGAGAACGCACTCCACTCGTCGATGATCGAGTTCACGATTGTTCGCACCATGATCCTTTACGGCGCGGCGAACGGCGTCCGGCCGAACTTTGTTTCTTGGGTCATCGACCGACTGCGCCGGGGTGAGGAGATCAAAGCCGTTACCGATCAATGGGGCAATCCCACTCTGGCCGATGAGTTGGCCGTCGGGATTTGGAAGATCGTGGAGAAAGAAGCGCTGGGAACTTATCACTTGGCCGGGCGTGAGATAGTCAATCGTTTTGCATTTGCGCGATCAATCGCTGCTGTTTTTGATTTGGATGATGGTCTGATCAAGCCTGCTACCACGCCCGAGCTAAAGCAGGCGGCGCATCGCCCTTTGAATTCCGGGTTGATCATCGAAAAAGCAATCAGGGAATTGGGTGTGGAGTTCAGCGACGTCGTTGGCGGATTGCAGAAGCTAAAGCGGCAACACTTACCATGATCTTGAGTGTGCCTTCTTACCCGCCTGCCGGACGGCAACGTCGACACCGGCCTCCCAATCAACCCATGAGTTGTCGCAGCTTTCGGCGTGAAAGGAGTGATGTTTGAAGTCACTGGTCGTGATCCCTACTTATAATGAAGCTCAAAATATCCAACCTCTCCTCCGTGCCATTCTTCAGCAGAACATTGATGGATTGGAGATTCTCATAGTTGATGATAATTCTCCGGACGGTACCGCCGCAATGGTTGAAGAAATGGGGGAGCTCAATGGCAGGATTCATTTGCTTCGGCGCGAGAAGAAAAGCGGGTTGGGGACTGCCTACGTTGCCGGATTTAAGTATGCCCTACAAAACCGATTCGATCTGATCATGGAGATGGATGCGGACTTTTCTCACGATCCAAGTGAGTTACCGAGTTTTATCAAAGCGACCGAGCATGCGGACCTGGTCATTGGCTCTCGCTATGTCAATGGCGTCAATGTGATCAATTGGCCGCTTAGCCGCCTGTTGTTGAGCATCGGGGCCAGCAAGTACACCCGGGTGATCACCGGACTGCCCTTGCGCGATTGTACCAGCGGATTCAAATGCTTCAAACGACGCGTGCTGGAGAGTATCGATCTGGATCGCATCCAATCCGATGGCTATTCCTTTCAAATCGAGATGAACTTTCGCGCCTGGAAGAAAGGCTTTGTCATTCGAGAAATTCCCATCGTTTTCGTTGATCGGGCGGCAGGTTCTTCCAAAATGTCCAAAAAGATCGTTCGTGAAGCCATTTGGATGGTGTGGAAGCTCAAGCTTCTCAGCCTGATAGGGAAACTGTAAGCTGTTCAGGAAAAGACAATGGGAAAACCTTTGACATTTGCTTTTCGTGTCTTCTGTCTGGCTTTTCTGCTCTGCCTTAGCTGCGCTAAGGAAGATGAACCGGGCTGGGTTGTACGCGTCAAAAACGTCACGATGTCACCGAGTGAGTTTATGGAGCGGCTGCGAGAATCCAGCTTTGTTCGTCAAAGGGCGTTCATCTCCGTTGATGATTTGATCAAGTTTGCCGATCTATCGATCCGCGACGATCTCTGTTTTGCCGCCGAAGGATATGCGCTGGGCATCGACAAAGAGACCGAAGTTCAGAGAACCATTCACCAGCGGCAGATCGAGATCATCGGTAAGCCGGGCGGCCCGCTGTTCCGCCAAGTCGTTCCTGCCGACCTTCAGGTGACCGAGCAGCAGTTGCGTGATCTCTATGAGCGTCAGAAACAGGGAATCGGTATGACGTTTGATGAGGCCAAAGAGAATCTACGGGCGAAAATCAAGAGCGATTTGGAAGCAAAGTTAGTAGGTGAGTATGCGAAGGGGTTGTATGCAAAATTCGACTTTCGGATCAACCCGGCGGGCGCTGCTCTATTGGTGCGATTGACCTCTGCGGAGAAAAAGACAGCAGCGGAAATGCTGGCGAATGAAAAGTCTGCGGAGCATCCGAAAAACGTGCCGTTGGTCAGCTTTGCCAGGTCGGCATACACCGTCTGGGACGTGCTCGGCAAATTTCCTCGCTATTTTGCCGCTAAGCCCAAGCAATTCGCCTCGGCTGTCGAAGCGGAACAATTTCTGCAAACAGAGTTCTTACCGGAGCTGCTTTTCTTGGATGCGCAAGAACGCGGTATCATCAATCTTCCGGAGGTACAAGAGGCTTTTGCCAAGTCAGCAAGACGAATCATCGGCGCCGAGTGTGAGAAGCGATTGACCGTGCGCGGCATTCGGGTCACGGCGCAGGAGGTGGAAGAGAGATATCAAAAGGACAGCGCAAAATATGCAAGCACTCCTCCGGCAAAGGCCAAATATGACGTCCGACTCATTCTGCACGGCGAGAAGAGGCGAGCGAAATCCAAGCAAGTGCGGGAGATGCTGAGAAAGAAATACAAACTTGAGTACAATAACCCGGTATTAGCAGCGCTGACTGAAAACTTGAAAAAAGAGAAGAATAGTGAGTAGGCGCGCACTGCCTCCATTTCGAGGACGGATGTAGTTGGTGGTTTGATGTTTCAAAGATTTCTGCTCGCGATATTTGTGTAGCGTCTAATGAGGGTTTAGCTATACCTGCTAAGGGTAAGAATTGCGGCCTTTTTGTCATTCCTGCTCATGCAGGAATCTCCTCGTGAATGTATCGTTAGGAGATGCCTGTATTCACAGGCATGACATGAAAAAAACCTCAACGAGCCTAATTTCGGACTTGCCAAAAATGATGAAAGATGATTTGGCTATCTTACCAAGCTTGCCTTTTGTGTAAGGGTCGATTCGCCCGCCCTTAACAACAACAAGTAAATCCCGCTGGGTAAGCTCCTTCCATTTTCATCTCTTCCGTCCCAATGTAGAGAGTGGCGCCCCGCTTCTCGCAAACCGCTGCTAATCTGCCGCACCAGCCTTCCTTCAATTGAATACACTTCCACCGACACCTTCTTCGCTTCCGGCAAATCAAAGGCAATGGCCGTCGATTGATTGAACGGGTTGGGATAGTTCTGCCACAGCGCCAGATTCCGAGGCGGCGTCACCGTGACCCTGATCGGATCGGACAAACTGAAATCACCGGAAAAGTCGATCTGTCTGAGGCGATAAAAGTACTCGCCCGGCTTGGGCGTAGTGTCTTCGAATCGATAGCTATGCTCCTGCGTGGTGGTGCCACGTCCCGGCACACTTGCAATAATTGTGAAATCGTTTCCGTCGTAGCTTCTTTCCACATCAAAACGTAGATTGTTGATTTCCGAAGCGGTAACCCAACTCAGAAGAACTTTCTCTCCTTGAGAAACAGCCTGAAAGGCAGCCAATTCCACCGGCAGTCCGAGCTGCACAGATTGGAATGGCAATGCTCCTGCGTTCACGACGGCCGGCGCAGTCACATCGAAACTGGTGTTGCTGGTTATCTCGATGCCAAAAGTGCTGCTCGGATCGCTGACGGTCCCGGCAATGTCGGCGACGATGAAGTAGCGCTTGGGCGTTTGCTCAATCACTTCTGCAGAAGCAAAGCGAACCAAAGTAGTTTGGCTTTGAAACCGATTGTAGCCGATGCGAGGATCGTCCGCCGGTGAGAAAACGCCGTCGCCGTTGTCTCTGCAAATGGCCATGCGGGCGACGTCGGTAATCAAACACGTCCCGATTAGTTTGAGGCGAAGAGCATTGAAGGATGCCGTCCCTACATCGGTCTGAGCCGTGAAGCCGGCAATTAGCTGGTTGGTCGCACCCGGCCAAAGTGAGCCGGAGTTTTCTCCCAAAAGGGTAAAGCTAACCGTGGGCGCGGTATAAGTCTGCACAACGATGCGGCCATCCACCAAGTCAGAGGCGACTGCGCCGGAATTGGCTTGGCCGTACTTAAAGTGCAATTGCGTCGTATCGATCCCGGAGGCGCTGACTGAAAACCGCAAAAAGAGGAGCGTGCCTGTGCTTTGCAGGGGTGGATCGCTCGTCAGTATGACGACGAATTCGCCTGGAACTGAAAAATCCGAGATGACCGTTGATCCGGTTGCAGAGAGTGAGCCTTCGGTGATGACGCCGCTGGGCTGAACTACAGCCGGATCGTATGTCACTGCGAATCGGCATTCGCCCAGACTTATTCCGCCAAGCTGCTGCAAACGCACCGGCACATCCAGGGTTTGGCCCGGCGTTGCGGTCGTGTCCGGCAAAGCCAACCGGACGCTGCTTGCTTGCTGGGTTTCCGTGTAAAAGGTTAAGCCGGCCACGCGGTTGCCGTCGAGGTCGGGATCAGCTTCCGGCTCGCAGATGTTTAGTGCAAAGTCAAATTCACCGTATTTCTGCAAGGCCTTGACCAGCAGCGTGTTTTCCCCTTGCTGAAGCTGCACGGAGATCTTCTCCGAGACGATCCGTTCCTTGCGGTAACTGCGGGTCCCGTTGTAGTCATAGACGATTTGGCCGTTGAGATAAATGCGTAGCGCTTCATCCGATCCTAACCACAACTCTGCCGTTTGCGCCGTCGGCGAGTCGAAATAACTGAACGCATAGGCAACGACATTGGTCGGCCCGCCGTAGTAGCTCCCCAAGTCGATACGGTCGTCGAAAAAGTACATGGCCTCGGACCAGCCGTCTTGACCGGCAATAGGTTCAGCCAAAGCCTCGTTGGCGATAAATGTATGCGCCATCGGATTGCTGATGCCGGCCGTGGAGAAGGTTTGGCTCAGCAGCCAAGTACGATTGCTCTGCCCATAGTCCGAAGTAAAGTACGGGTCCTTCTTCAGAGGCTTTTTAATTTGCTCGATGCTTCTCCCGGAGACTTCGATGAGATCGGGGTCGTTGGTTCCCAAACCAACTTTTTCCGCCAGGCAGATATGGGCTACGTCATCGGGATTCAGCCCAATGATCTTGGCGCAAACGTGATCGACGGCTACCGGATCGATGCCGGCGACAATTGTATTGAATCGCACCAGATTGGTGACATTGCCTTGCTCGTCACGAATAGCCTCTTTCCCTTCTTCCAAAGCCGCGATGGCGTCGACGACGACCAGATCGATTTCGGCAATCGAGCAAAGGTCGACGATTTCTTCGTCCACCCAGTCGCGCGGCAAATCGGCCCGGTGAATGAGGCGAAATGCATAGTTGTCTTGCGGCACTCCGCCGGTTTTGGGAAATCCATACTTGGTGCTCGGGGCAATGCCGATTTGGTTCTTTAGGGCACAGGTGAGACCGGCCTTATGGGTCTTGAGAACGGGACAGGTGATAAAAACATCCGCGTCCAAAACCTCCTTGTGTACCCAATACTTGCCTCCTTGCGGGGCGGCTACTCCTCCGCCGGGCACGTCCACCAACACCAAATCTTGCCAGGGATTTTGCGGTGGGGAGCCGTTCAGATTGACCAAACTGAAGGGGATGCCCTGCAAGTCGGGATCGATGAGCAGTTCCTGATAACCCGCCACGTCCCAAAGCTCTTGCCAGTCCGGGGATGCGGCGCTCGAATAGGGCAGCTCATAGTCCATCTCCCGCGGACTGCCCTCGCCGATGATGATGCTTGCCTGGTTGTTTGTGGCCTGTGCAATAATCTTAATGAGTGCCTTCACAACGCGCACGTCCGTGACCTCGCCGCTTCCTGGCGGCTCCGGATCGACGATGTTCGGTTTGATAAGCACTTTGTCCCCTGGCTTGATCAGCCATTGCAATCCGCCTTGAAGCTGCAACGCTTCGCGCACCATGTCCTCGACTTGTTGATAGCTGATTTGCGCATTGGAGATGGGCGTCGGATTGGGCAGCGTCTCATAATCCGAAGGCACGATAGCAACTTTAGTGGTCGCGCCGGTGATGGCGGCGAATTCGGATTCAGGCCGGAATACGCCTTCTGTCACCAGTACCTTGCCGGCTTGGGTGAAATCCCAATAAATGGCTGCACTCGCCAGGGCGCAGAACAAAAGCGCCGATACTCTTTTTTTGATTTCACGTTTTTTCATAGCATCAAAGTCCCCATAATTTTTTCATCTCATCACCAGGTTAGCGTGAAACACCCATACAATTTCGGTGCCAAGATTCCGAACACTGCCGGGGCGTTACTTACTTGTTATGATTTTGGCGATTAACTGAAAGAAGGCAAAAAGAACTTTGGGGCGCAAAAGCAGAACTGTTGCTTGAACGTCCCAGTCTGACGAAAATGGAGGACAACCGGAGCTCCAAGCGGGCAGACAACTTTGGTGTTGCAAACTTGGATATTATTTATTAAGATAAAGCGATGAAATGAAGTCGGCAGATTTAACGGAGTCGAGAATGTTTTTGATGAGTCATTCTGAGTTTCGGGGCTGCAATCGCCGCCTGACGAACTAGGTTATATCAATTGGTTGCTCATTCAAACCGACTTTGGCTTTCATTGAGGTGCCGTAAAGAGGTGAAAAATGCGAGAGCCTTTAATCGTATCGAATCCGAATGTCATGATGGGAAAGCCTGTCGTTGCCGGAACACGCATTTCAGTTGAGCTAATTCTGGAAAAATTAGCTGCGGGGGAAACCGTGGAACAATTGCTGGAAGCGCATCCTCGCTTGACACGTGAAGCAATTCAGGCCGCAATCGAAGCTGCCGATGTTTCACTTCAAGGGGGGCTCTCTGCCCATAGTTGAACTCGCGTCAGTATGTCCTATTAGGAAATCGTTCGCCATATCAATGGCTTGTAGAGGTCCGAAATGACATGGTTCGAACGAGAGGAATCGTAATACAGGTGAAATAAGGTTTCAAACAGGTTTTTTGCTTTGTCAGACAAAATCTGGTATAAGCTGATAGCGCTTTGGTATCGCTTAATGTGAACAGAAGGAACGAAAATCATGACGAGTGGAACGGTTACGCTGTCAATTCCATTCGAAGCTCTTGTGGAATCGGTGTCCCAGCTAAGCATAGAGGGTAAACGCCGGTTATGGGGTGTGTTGGGTGAGCAAATCGGGCAAATCGAAGAGGAAATTTGGGATCAGGATCCCACCATTCGATCTGAGATTCGTGATGCTCGGTCTGCCTACCAGAAAGGGGATTATGTAACCATTGATGATTATGTGGCCAAGCGCCGTGAGAATGTCTAATGCCCTATCAGGTCATCATCCCAAAACCTGTACAAAAGCAGTTGGACAGCCTGCCCGAAAAAGTGAAGTCGGATTATCAAGCGGCTTTTTGAGTTGAAAGATAATCCCCGTCCGCAAGATTGCATAAAGCTAAAGAACCATGAGAATGAGTTTTGTATTCGAATCGGTGACTATCGAGTGCGGTATGAGATCAACGATCAAGAAGCTATTGTCATTTTGCTGCATTGTGTGCATCGGAAAGATGTTTACTGGCGTTGATCTCTTAGGAAACTATAGTTTGGCAAATTTTTTCTCACCACAATATGTAGGAGAACTCTCCGAGTTCGACCACAATATGCAATAATGCTCGATGTCTGGAGACATCTCCTACGGCTTAAATTTCGATATTGCCAATCTACAGTTAGGAAAGATAACAACGGATGATTGACAAAAAGAGCATCAAGAAACTTGCCCAATATCTTGGCAAAGAGAACGTTCTTTCCTCTCCCAAAGATTTGTTCTTATACTCCTATGACGCCAGTGTCGAGCGGGGACAGCCGGACGTCGTGGTCTTTCCGACCAATGCCGTGCAAATTCAAGCCATCGTACGCATTGCCAAGGAAGCAAAGCTGCCTTTTATCGCTCGCGGCTCAGCCACGAATCTGTGCGGCGGCACGGTCGCTTCCAGCGGCGGCGTTGTGGTCGAGCTTTCGCGGATGAACCGGATTCTGGAGATCGATTTGGCAAACCAAGTGGCTGTGGTCGAGCCAGGTGTTTTCAATCTTGACTTACAAAACGCCCTGGCCAAGCATGGTTATTTTTATGCTCCTGATCCGGCCAGCCAAAAAGTATCGACCCTGGGCGGCAACGTGGGCATGAACGCCGGGGGTCCGCATTGTCTCAAATACGGGGTGACCACCAATCACGTGCTGGGACTGGAAATGGTGCTACCCAACGGTGAGCTGGTCCAATTCGGCGGCAAGACATTCGCTCATCCCGGTTATGACGTGGTTGGCATTATGAACGGCTCGGAAGGGACCTTGGGCATCATCACCAAGCTATTCTTGCGAATCATGCCATTGCCGGAAAGCCTGCTAACTCTTTTGGCTTCTTTTTCGGAGATCGAGCAGGCTGCCCAAACGGTTTCCGCGATCATCGCC
The DNA here is from genome assembly GCA_020722685.1 of Caldithrix sp. The sequence continues at coordinate 17,926 of DYKH01000081.1, forward strand.
AAGGGAATCCTCCCGGCTACGTTAGAGTACATGGACAATCTCTGCATTCGAACCGTGGTTGCTTCTCTCAAAGTGGATTATCCGGTCGATGCCGCCTCCGTTTTACTCATAGAGGTGGATGGTATGTCCTCGGCTTTATCCGCGCAGGCGGAAGAAATTCGCACCATTTGCCGGCAGCATGGGGCCACGCAAGTGCGCCTGGCAAAGGATGAAACGGAGCGAGCCGCGCTTTGGGCCGGTCGGCGCGGAGCGCTGGGAGCCATGACCCGACTCCGGCCTTCGGTGGTGGTCTTTGATGGCACGGTGCCCCGTAATCGTTTACCGGAGGCTCTGGCCGGAATTCACACGATTTGCCAACAGCATAGATTGCAGTACGGAACGTTGCTGCATGCTGGCGACGGCAATATTCACCCGATTATTGTCTATGACGAGCGAGATGCGGAAGAATCTGCGCGGGTGCACGACGGCTGCGATGCAATCATGCGCCTTTGCGTTCAGTTGGGCGGCACCATCACCGGTGAGCACGGCGTGGGTTTGGAAAAGCTGTCGGCCATGCACTATCTATTTAACCGGCAAGACTTGCAAGGGATGGGGAAGCTGAAGCGAGTCTTCGATCCTGATGGATTGTGCAATCCCGGAAAGGCGCTGCCGGCGTGAGCATCGGTGTTCCTGCTGACAATCATCATGGCTCGCACTTGGATTCGATGAGGCGGCGTACGCCAGGTGGCATCGGGAAAGTACGCTGGAAGTGGCCTGCAATTCCGGTGATTTTTCTGCTGCTGTTTTGTCATGGTAGCCGAAATGGGAACGCCCTCAAACCCGGCACCACGATCAGAGCGCAAATCAGCTTGCCCGATGGAGGCAACAAGGAAAGACTTCGCACCCTGCCAATACTCTCGGTGCCCAAGCAATACCGCGCACATACGCCTTGCCCTATGCTGGTAGCCTTGCACGGCTACGGGGATAATGCGGAAGCTTTGCATGACCTTTGGAAACCGGTCACGGACTCTTTGGGCTTTGTCTTGTTAACACCGCAAGGCGAAATCAAGGTAGTCGAACCCATAAGCTGGGGTTGGGGCGAAAATTCAGAGAGGGTCATATTAGCCTCTATTGATTTGGCCAAAAAACAAGTTCTGCTCAACCTGAATAAGATCTTTGTGACCGGGTTTCACAGTGTGGCACGATTGGCTATAAGCGGGGAGTCAAATACACGAACATATTCTCCGGCATTGCTCCCCTGGCCGCCAAGCTTGATGACGCATTCTTGCCGGTTAACACGGCTGGTCTTGAGAGAATGCGCATCTATATTGGCCACGGGGAACGAGACGCCAACTTTGGCAGTGCTCGACAAGCAGCCGCGAGCCTGACCAGGATGGGTTTGAGGGTGAAGCTTCAGCCTTACGCAAACGTCGGCCATGGCCTGCCGGAGCCGATGAAACAGGAATTGATGAACATTATCGAGTTTTTCCAGAATTAGGTGGTGAATTTGCAAACACCCATTCTCAACGACAAGCCAAAAAATGAACGAACATAGAGACGCGGCATCCATCGCCGATGAGATGGCCCGACTATCCCATTCTCAGCTTGGCACCGCAGAGATTGCCGCCTTCGAGATAGACGGCCGGCGCCCCATGGCGGTTGCCAAGCCGCAGAATGTTGATGAGGTGAGCCACTGGATAAGAGAATGCCAGGCGCAAAAAGCGGTGGTGAATATCTGGGGCAAGGGCCGGCATCAGCGCCTCGGGGGAATGATTGCTGCGCATGACCTCGCTTTGACAACCGTCGGCTTGGACAAAATCATCGAGTATGAGCCGGAAAACTTGACCGTTTCCGTACAAAGCGGCGTCGCTCTCGGCACTTTGCAGGGGCTGGCAGCGCCGTACAAACAATTTTTGCCGCTAAATCCCCCGCTTGCGAGTAATTGTACTTTGGGAGGCATCATTGCGGCCGATGCCTACGGCTCCTACGCGCACCACTATGGCACAGCGAGAGATTATTTGCTGGGCGCGAAGGTAGTTTTAGCCGATGGTCAGAAGATCAAATTCGGCGGCAAGGCCGTGAAGAATGTTGCCGGCTACGACCTTGGCAAGCTGTACATCGGCAGCATGGGAACACTGGGCGTGCTGACAGAATTAACTCTGAAATTACAGCCAAAGCCAGCAGTTCTTTTTCGCCTGAGCGCTCAAATCGAGTCCGTTACCAAGTTGGAAGGCGTTCTGTCGATCATAAGCCGGACAAATTTTCCGCTGCGGGCAGTCACTGTACATGGAGCCGCGGCTCAACCATCCGCCAAGCCTGAGTATCACCTCCGGATTGAAGTGGAGGATTTCGGCGATACGGATGCTTTTCGCAAAAAGATCACGGACACGTTTTTCGGTTTGGAGGTGCAAATCAGCCCAAGCGATTCGGTTATGCAGCCGGACGAATTCGCCGATCACTTTTTTGCTTCTACGCCGCAGGACGTCCTGACCCGATGGAATTTGCCCAAGTCTCACATCGCTGCCGCCATTGCAAAAGTTCGAGAAAGCGCAACGGTAGGCGACCAGGCAATAGAGGTGTTTGCTTATCCGGGCAGAGGTGTCGTCTGCTTCAAGATTCCTTCCGTCGCGGAAGCCGACATCTCCGAGGTGAAAGCGATCCTCGCTGACTGGCGAAAGAGCGCGCGTTCACTCGGCGGGTCAATGGTGGTAGAACGATCTCCTCTCAGCCTCCAAGCAGATTTTGATGTTTGGGGCGTCGAGGTGCCGCAACTCGCTTGGTATCGAAAGATCAAAAAGGAGTTCGATCCGAACGGCGTATTTGCCGGCGGGCGGTTTGTAGGCGGCATTTAGAATTTTGGTAGGAATTCAGCCGTCCAAACCAGAGCCTGTCATTTCGACCGTAGGGAGGAATCTATCCATTCCGAATCTACGGAGTGGTTTCTACCTCTTGCTCAAAGATTTCTCTACCGCCAAGGCGAATTCGAGGTGACATGTTTATTCCGTATTCCAATTTATGCGAATCTTGCCAAAAAGCTTGGGAAGCTTTTCTGGAGCGAAAAGCTCTTACGGTGGTTTGTAACTCCAAACAGGTAGGAAAAATGGATGGCCTTATCGCAGGTCTATGATCATGTAGCTCAATGCAGTCGCTGTGGGTTTTGTCAGCCCACCTGTCCCACGTACCTCATTTCGGGAAATGAGGGAGAAGTAGCGCGGGGGCGCAATCAGTTGGTTCGCGCCGTCATCGAGGGCAGAATGGAGCTGAGCAAGGAGATGAAAGAGCCTCTCTTTCAATGTCTCATGTGCAACGCCTGCTACACGAACTGCTTCCCCAAAATCAAAACAGATCGGGTCATCGCGCAGGCGCGGCACGAGCTGATCAAATGCTTTGGCCAGCCGGTCTTACAGCGATTCATTTTTCAAAATCTCTTGCGCCGGCCGGAAGTTCTGGGCCGGTATATCCGGCTGGCCGGATTTGGCAAGCGCAGCGGGCTTACCCGTTTGCTACAAGTGCTGCGGCTTCTGGGCTGGTACGGCAAAAATATCGCCAATGCCGAAGGCCTGCTTTCCGGCATCCCCAAGTCTTTCTTGCGAGAGAGCGTCTCCGGCATGCACCTCCAGCCGAAAAAACCGCGCGGCAAGCTGGCGTATTTTGTCGGCTGCGGCATCCATTTCGCACATCCGCAAGTGGGTCTGGCCACTCTCGAAGTAATGCTTCTGCGCGGTTTTGCAGTGGAGATTCTTGCCAATTACTGCTGCGGCTTGCCCGCCTACGCATACGGAGACTTGGATTCCGTGCGCTGGTTCGCTGAGAAGAACACTTCCATCCTTGCGGCTGCGGATGCGGATTATATCGTGACCGATTGCGCAAGCTGCACGTCTTTTCTGAGAGAATACGGCGAGCTACTCTCCGATACGGCTTTGGGCGCTTCTGCTCAACAGCTCAGCGACAAAATCAAAGACGTGACGATGTGGCTGCACGAGACCGAGGACGTCGCACAATACGCTGCGTCCAATGGCAAAGCAAAGGTCACCTACCATGATCCTTGTCATTTGGCGCACCACCTCGGTGAGCGCCAAGCGCCGCGGCAAGTGCTTGGGAATTTGCCTTCGGTCGACTATGTAGCTCTGCCGGAAGCGGATTTTTGCTGCGGCGGCGCCGGCTCGTACAACATTGCGCACTACGACCTTTCCATGCAGATTCTCGATCGCAAGATGAAGAACGTGGCGAGCACCGGCGCGGATGTCTTAGCTACGGCTTGTCCGGCTTGTCTCATTCAACTGGAATATGGTGTGCGCCGTCAAAAATTGCCGGTGAAGGTGAAGCACGTGAGCCAGATTGTCCGCGATCAGAGTATCGGCCCAAGTCTACCGTTGTGATCGGCATTCCAACACGCGGTCTGCGGCCACCACATTTGCTATCTTAGATTCTCGATTTGCGATTTTCAGTTGGAAACGAAGCGCATTGAGCACTTTCGTTCGCAATAGAAAATCGAAAATCAAAAACTCAAAAATTCCACATTGCGTTGAATGAAAAGGTAAACGAAACGAATGGCAAAAACCAAGGTTCCGACAATAGCCGAAACGCCGGTCGCATTTCAGAGCGAAGGCCACCAACTGGTGGGGATTCATCATCAGGCCGGCCATCACAAAGTGGTCATACTTTGCCATGGATTCACCGGAAATAAGATCGAAAGCAAAAGGTTGTTTGTAGAAGCTGCGCGCGCTTTTTGTGTCGAAGGGTTCGATGTTTTCCGTTTCGATTTCTACGGTTCCGGCGACAGCGCCGGGGACTTTGCGGACAGTCTCATTTCCCACAACATCGCCAATCTTTATGACGCCATGCAATGGGTGCGTGATAAGGGCTACGCGAAAACAGCCGTTCTGGGCCTGAGCATGGGAGGGGCCACTGCCGTGCTGGCCGCGGCCGAGCGACCCGCGGACGCGCTTGTCACCTGGTCGTGCGTGCCGGATATGCACCGTTTGATCCAGTTCTATGCCGGACAATTGCAAGGGGGCGTCACTGACTTGCAAGTCCATGAACATGAAGGCTGGCTGATCAAGCGCAAATTCTGGGAAGATGCGGTACAACACAATGTACAAGCTGCTCTGGCAAAGATTACCATTCCCAAGCTCATCGTGCAAGGCACCGCCGATGAGCCGCTATTTGTGCAAGGCTTTCGTGAATTCAAAAACGTTGTCCTTCCTCCGGCTCACTTTATGGAGATTCCCGGTGCCGGCCACACGTTTCAAACACCTGCGCATCGTAAACAGGTCATCCGCCAAACGTCCATTTGGCTCAAAAGAAACTTGTAGCGGTTGGCCGCTTTGGCCGCGTCACACTAATGGAGGCCAGAATACTTCACGAAAAACCTGATGTCGGTTGATCGAACAAAAGTAAGAGTGACGATCGACCTCAGCTCACTCATTCAAGGTAAGGAAAAAGTTCAAACATGGATGATAATCATGAATTCGCTCGACGAAAGAAAGACAGTCCGCCGGGCGCGCTCTTAACGAAAGCTTATGCCAACTCATCTTTTCTGAATAGCGCCGACGGGCGGCCGATCCGCCTTTTGGCTGAATACCTGGAGCCCTTGCAGCGACTGCGCAAGTTCAAGATCAAGGACACCGTGGTGTTCTACGGCTCCGCAAGAACCATTCCGTTGGCGCAAGCCAGGGACAATTATTCGCAGCTCAAGTGGAGGCTCTCCACGCTGAATGGTGACAATAGCAAGCAGCTTAAGAGGCGGCTGGCTGAAGCGGAGCACAGTCTCAAATTGGCCAAGTATTACGATGAGGCCAGAGAATTGGCGTTCCAATTGACAAAATGGTCGCAGGGTTTGGAGGAGAATCAACGTTTCATCGTCTGCTCCGGCGGTGGGCCGGGAATCATGGAGGCCGCCAATCGGGGTGCTTCGGAGGCCGGCGGCCCGACCATCGGTATGAACATCAGCATTCCCACCGAGCAGTATCCGAATCCGTATATCACCGAGAATTTGTCCTTCGAATTCCACTACTTTTTCATGCGCAAGTTTTGGTTCGTCTATCTGGCAAAGGCGTTGGTGGTTTTCCCAGGCGGCTTTGGCACCATGGACGAGCTGTTCGAGTTGCTGACGCTCCGGCAAACCCGCAAGGTTACCAAGCCGTTGAGCGTCGTCATCTACGGCAAGGAATACTGGGAAAGTATTCTCAACTTTGAGAAGATGATCGAATGGGGCGTCATTGGCGAGGAAGATTTGAGCCTGTTTCATTTGGTAAACTCGGTGGACGAGGCGTTCAAGACCCTGAAAAAGCATTTCGAAGAGCATTTTGTCGGCAAGAAGAAATACTGGTACATTTAGCTTGCGACCTGAAGAGTTCAGCATTCTAATCTTCTGGCCTGTCCGCGGCTTTGCGTTTTGCCCAACAATTCTTTCTGCACGACCGGAAATGAAAAACCTCGCCATGACTGCAATTCTGGCGATGCCGGCAGAAAGCCTTTCCTTTATGATCATGGCGGCATCATCAGAGGCGATACCACCCGGCGCTGTTTTGCGCGGGTCTTCACCGGTGGCGACTATCATGACGGCGGCAATTACATTCGTTCAGTCTTGCAGAAGAAAAAGATTCGCGCAGGCTTCTTTTTCACCGGGGATTTCTATCGCAATCCGGAAAACCGGCAATTG
>DYKH01000082.1 GCA_020722685.1 Caldithrix sp.
CTGATAGAAGAATCGATGACTTACGAAAATCAAGGGCCAATATGATTCATTAAAGAGGGTAACAAAAGTGCAATTTTTAAAAAAACCTCTTGACAGGAATACTTTTTTGTAGTATATTGTTAGTGGTTACTAACTAACATACATTTGGAAAAACAATGGCAAGAGAAAATTCCGAAGATCGAAAAGGACAAATCATTCAGGCGGCAATGGAAATCATTTCCGAAGAGGGAGTGCAAAAGCTGACAATGATGCAAATCTCCAAGCGAGTCGGTGTGACTGATGCGGCCCTTTATAAGCATTTCCGCAACAAGAAAGAAATCATCTTGGCGATGATTGATGAAGTCGGAAGAGCTTTGACGACCTTTATTAGCCAGCAAGTAGCTTCTTATGCCAATCCGGTGGAGAAGCTGCAGCAAGTCTTGAAATTGCACTTGGCTTATTTAGAAAGAAATAAAGGTATCCCTCGTATTCTTTTCTCAGAAGCCATTCATGTCCAGGATCCGGACCTCAAGAAGCGAACCGCTACCATGATCAACAACTATATGGACCTGATCCATGGCATCCTTTACCGTGCGGTGCAGGAGGGACATGTGCGCAAAGACCTCGAAATCGACGCGGCGGCAATCGCTTTCTTAGGCCTCATTCAAGGTTCGGTGATTTTATGGTCGTTAAATGACTTTTCATTTTCTCTTGCCGAACGGCATACGGCCCTTTGGCGTGTTTTTGCCGAAAGCCTAAAATAGGGGGTTCTTTTTGAGATTTATAGGTTAGTTAACCATAACTAACAAATCACATCTAACAATGATCCTTAAGGAGCTTGACCTATGAAAATCAGATTCTCAGACACAAGATTTGTTTCACTTCTGGGCGCTGTAACCGGTTTATCGCTGATGCTGTCGGTTGCATCGTGCTCGCGAACGGGAAGCAGGGACATTAGCGCTTCCGGAACAATTGAAGCTACGGAAATAAACGTTGCCTCTAAAGTAGGCGGCGAGATCAAAGCTCTCTTTGTAGACGAAGGAAGCATTGCTAACGCCGGCGATACCCTGGCCGTCGTTGACCATGCCAATCAGGACCTCCAACTTAAACAGGCTGAAGCCGGTGTCGAATTAGCCGATGCTCAGCTCCGACTTTTGCAGAATGGCGCGCGGTCAGAAGACATTCAGCAGGCGGAGGAAGGCTTGAAGCAGGCTGAGGCGAGTTTTAAAATTGCCAATGAAGATGTCAAACGCATGCGCGAGCTGTTCACCACCAAAAGTGTCACCCAAAAGCAGAAAGACGACGCGGAAGCCCGCTACACGGTTGCATTAGCCCAGTATAATACCGCCAAGCAAGCGCTGCAAAAGCTGCAGCGATTGGCCCGGCCAGAGGAGATACGCGCTGCTGAAGCGCGACTGGCGCAAGCGCAGGCCTCCGCGGAGCTGATAAAAAAGACGATTTCCGACTGCTACATTACCGCTCCCATCAGTGGCACGGTCACCCATGCGCCCATGGAGGTAGGTGAACTGGTGGGACCAGGAAGTACAATCATCACGATAGCCAATCTTGCCAAAGTTGATTTGATGATTTACGTCAGCGAGGTCGAGCTGGGCAAGGTGAAGCTGGGGCAAAAGGCGGAGGTGCAAATTGATACCAGTCCGGACCGGGTATTTTCAGGCAAGGTTGTGTATATTTCGCCGATAGCGGAATTCACGCCAAAAAACGTACAGACCAAAGAAGATCGAGTAAAGTTGGTTTTCGGCGTAAAGATTGAAGTCGATAACTCCGATGGTGTGCTCAAGTCCGGTATGCCGGCTGATGCTACCATTAAAACGACTCCTCCATCCACAGGGCTTTGAAAAAGGAGCATTGTCGTGAGCGAAACCGCTATCGAAGTACAAGGCCTGAGCAAGCGTTTTGGCGACATTCAGGCGGTGGACAATCTGAACCTGACTGTTCAGCGCGGCGAAATGTTGGGAATTGTCGGCCCCGATGGCGCCGGAAAAACAACGAGCATCCGTATGTTATGCGGCATCATCGAGCCGACCTCCGGAAGCGCCAAAATACTCAGCCACGACCTAAAAAGGGATCTTGAGGAAGTCAAGAAGCACATCGGTTATCTTTCCCAGCGCTTTAGTCTTTATGGAGATTTGACCGTCGATGAGAATATCGAGTTCTTCGCCGAGATCCATCAGGTCAAAGACTATAAGCAACGCCGAGAAGAGCTTTTGCAGTTCACCCGTCTCACGCCCTTTCGTGATCGCTTAGCTGAAAGGCTTTCAGGCGGTATGAAACAGAAATTAGCCCTGGCTTGCACCCTCATTCATACGCCGCAGATTATTTTTTTGGACGAGCCAACCACCGGCGTCGACCCGGTCTCCCGACGCGACTTTTGGAAAATTCTTTCCAATTTGCTCAAGACCGGCATTACCATCGTGATGACTACGCCGTATCTCGACGAGGCCGAACGCTGCACCCGCGTCGGCTTGATGAATAAGGGCAGTCTGATGGTGGTCGACACGCCGCAAAAAGTCAAAGCGATGATGAAGGGATATATCATTGAGATTGTATCCGGCCAAATACGCAAAGCTTTTGCGGTACTGAGAGAGTCACCGCATGTGAAGGAAGTGCAGGCCTTCGGCGACCGGCTCAACATTGTGGTTGAAGACAAGGACCGAGATTTTCCATTAATTCAAAATCAGCTACAAAAGGAAGGCATTGACATCGCTGACTGGCGCGTCATTCCGGCCTCTTTAGAAAATGTATTCATCTCGTTAATGAAATCAAATTGAGTAGAGGTAGATTATGGGCATGCTAAGACATTTTTTCATCTTGTTTTTCGGTATCGTGCCGGCAACAATTGCATCGGCACAACAGGGGCAATCCCTCACTGTAGAAGAAGCCGTACAAATTGGGCTGCAAAACAGCAAAACCCTGCATTCATCGCGGATGAATATGCAATACACCGAAGCAAAGGCGAGCGAAATGGGAGCCACCCGCCTGCCGTCGCTTAAGCTTGGCGGAAGCTACGCGCGTTTGAGTGAAGTGCCGCCCTTTCAGGTATCACTGCCGCTGCCCACGCCGGCACCGGACAAATTCGTAATTTCTCCGGCTATTTTTGACAACTATAATTCACGGCTTTCCCTGCAACAGCCGCTTTTCACTGGTTTTCGTCTACAGAGCAGCACGCGCATGGCCAAATACAATGCGCAAGCAGCACAGGAAAATTATAGCAAAGACAAAAGAGAGCTCATCTACGATATCAAAAATGCCTATTGGAACCTATATAAAGCAACGGAGCTGAAGAAGGTAATTGACGAGAACGTCGAACAGGTAAAAAGCCATTTGCAGGACGTGCAGAACTTTTACGCTCAGGGAATGGCAACGAATGACGACGTACTGAAAGTCCAAGTGCAGCTTTCCAGCGTGCAGCTTTTACAGATTGACGCCAAAAACGCCGTACAACTGGCTATGATTCGCTTGAACAGCCTTATCGGCTTGCCTCTGGATCAACAAGTTGAATTGTCATCAAGGATCGAGCCGCAAGCAAAAGAATTTGGCCAGCTTTCTCTCCTTGTTAAACAAGCGCTGTTAAGACGCCCCGAAGCGAAAATTATGGAATTTCGCGTAAAGTCTGCTGAAGCCGGTGTCACCCTAGCAAAGTCAGGCTGGTACCCGCAGATTTACCTTACCGGCAATTATTACTATGCACGGCCGAATCCGAGAATTCTCCCTGCCCGTGACGAGTTCAAAGACTCTTGGGACATTGGTGTCTCGGTCTCATTCGACATCTGGAATTGGGGGACGACGGGGCATCAAACGAATCAAGCACAGGCACAGCTATTCCAAGCTCAAGATGCTCTCGGTCAACTGAAGGATGGCATCACCTTAGAGGTCACGCAGAGCTACTTGAACGTGCTGCAATCTAAAGAAAAAATAGCGGTAGCGCAGCAAGGCGTGCAGCAAGCGGAAGAGAGTTACCGCATGACTAACGAAAAGTACAAAATGGGTTTGGCGCTAAACACCGATCTTTTGGATGCTGAGGTTGCTCTGCTACGGGCCAAAACGAATCATACTCAAGCGCTGGTTGATTTCGAGTTAGCGCAAGCCAATTTGCAAAAAACCATTGGTGAAGAGTAATTCATCTACGATCGGCAAATTTTGGAATCTAAAGTGTAGGATGCGTCTCCGGACGCCGATTACAAATACTTTTGGTAGGAAAACCGACATGTCTGAATATGCGATTGAAGTAAAAAACCTGAGTAAAAAGTTCGGCAAATTCACGGCCGTTGATGACGTCAGCTTTAATGTCACCAAGGGCGAAATCTTTGGCTTCCTGGGCGCCAACGGTGCCGGTAAATCCACCACTATCCGCATGCTTTGCGGCCTATTAGGCTCATCCTCGGGCACAGCAACCGTTGGTGGGTACGATATCAACTCACAGCCGGATAAGGTCAAAGAGAACATCGGCTATATGTCGCAAAAGTTCTCTCTCTATGAAGATTTGACGGTTGAAGAGAACATCACCTTTTTCGGCGGTGTTTATGGGCTTTCGGCTCCGCAAATCAAGGAACGAATGCCCTGGGTGTTGGAGATGGCTGGACTGAAGGGCCGGGAAAAAAGCCTGACCAAAGAGCTGGCCGGCGGATGGAAACAGCGTCTGGCTCTCGGCTGCGCCGTCTTGCATAAACCCAAGATCGTATTTCTGGACGAGCCAACCGGCGGCGTAGACCCGATCTCTCGACGTAACTTTTGGGAGCTTATCAACAAGTTATCCGAGGATGGCACCACGGTCTTTGTTACCACGCACTATTTGGACGAAGCGGAATATTGCAACACCGTCATGCTCATCCATGCCGGCAAGCTGATCGCCGGTGCCAGTCCGCAAGAGCTGAAGAAAAAGTACATCGAAAATCCCATGCTCGAAGTAGAAAGCGATAATGTCATCGAGGCCATGGACCTGCTGCAAAAGGAAAAATGGGTGCTGGAGACTTCGGTATTCGGGACCTATATCCATGTCAACGTCGAAAATGAAGAGAACGGCAAAAAGCAGGTGCGTCGGCTCCTTACTGAGAACGGAATTCAAGTAAAACGAGTGGAAAGAATTAGTCCCTCTTTGGAGGATGTGTTTATTCACCTGATCGAGAAAAGAGCCAAAGACTTTCAGGAGGTAAAATAAACCATTCGCAATCGACGCACAGAGTCGTCTCCTTCGGTTACAATGAGCAGCACACTGAGCTCCTACGGTCATAAAGCAAAGCTATAGAATAACGAGGCAAAATATGTTCAGTCGCGTCAAACCCATTGTCAAGAAAGAATTCAGGCAGATTGCCAGGGACAAGCGCTCCTTGGGAGTGCTGTTGTTTATCCCGGCCTTTATGCTCATCATGTTTGGCTATGCTTTGAACTTGGATGTCAAACATACCTCCCTGGCTATTTATGATGAAGACAAGAGTCAAATGAGCCGTGAGTTTATTGACAACTTCCTGCACTCGGAATACTTCAATTTCAAATACTATTTGAGCAGCACCGATGAGATCGATAAACTGATGGCGGAAGAGATGGTGACCATTGCCGTGGTCATTCCACAAGATTTCTCGGAAAAGCTGCTTGCAGGAAAGGAGGCTGTAGCGCAAGTCATCGTGGACGGCTCCAACGCAACCACCGCCGGAACCGCCATGGGTTACGTTAATGCCATCATCCAAAATTATTCGACGACGATCTCTGTTCAGGCTTTGGAACGAATGGGCCGCTCGAGCTTATTGCAGCCCATTGATTATCGTCCCCGCGTCTGGTACAACCCGGAGCTTAAGAGCGCCAAGTTCTTGGTGCCCGGATTGATCGCTTTTATTCTCATGATCACGGCGGTCATCTCCACCTCGCTTTCCGTCGTTCGCGAAAAGGAGCGCGGCACCATGGAGCAAATTACCGTTTCGCCCATCAAGCCCATCGAGCTGATTGTTGGGAAAACCATCCCGTTCATCTTTATCTCTCTGGTCTCGGCGATCATTATCTTGCTCGCAAGTTATCTGCTGTTCGATGTGGTCATTCAAGGAAGCTATCTTTTGCTTCTCGTCGTGCTGATCATTTTTTTAACCTCCTGTTTAGGATTGGGATTGTTGATCTCCACGATGGCCGAGACCCAACAAGTGGCCTTTATGGCATCGGTCATCATCAGCATGCTGCCCACGTTCACATTGTCAGGATTCGTTTTTCCGATCAGTAATATGCCGATTGCTGTTCAGGCGTTTACCTATGTCATACCCGCAAAGTACTTCTTGGTTGCCCTCAGAAGCGTCGTCCTAAAAGGTACTGGCTTGTCGGCCTTTTGGGATCAGATTCTGTTTTTGACCGCCTTTGCTGTCATCACCATAGGCCTGAGCTCCGTCAGGATGAAGAAGAAACAGTAAGCGAAAGGTTTAGCGTTATGAGAACCATTCTCCACATCATCATCAAGGAATTTATCCAAATCCGTCGCGACCCGAGGATGTTTCCCATCATCTTCATCTCGCCCATTTTCCAGCTCCTAATTTTAGGCTATGCGGCCAATTTGGATGTCCGGAATATAAAGACCGTTGTCTGCGATCAGGATCGGACGCACAACAGTCGTGAGTTTGTCTCCAGTTTTACCAACTCCGGCTACTTTACGGTGGCAAGCAATGTGGATAAGATCGAAGACGTGGATCACTACATCGATCACGGAAAGGCATCGCTGGCGGTGGTGATTCCGCGCGGTTTTGGCGATGATATTATTGCCGGTAGATCCGCTCAGCTCCAAGTCATCGCCGACGGCTCGGAGACCACTTCGGCAACGACCGGGCTAAATTATGCTTCCATGATCGTCACCAGCTACTCGCGCAACATTGTCCTACAAACTTTCGAGCGTTTCAAGCATCTCGGATTGAAAGCGTCCACGGTCAATCCCGAGGTGCGAATATGGTATAATCCCTCTTTGAAGAGCCGAAACTTTATGGTTCCAGGCGTGCTGGCCTTGCTGCTGATGACGATGACGATGATGTTGACCTCATTGGCGGTGGTGAAAGAGAAAGAGATTGGCACCATGGAACAGTTGATCGTCACGCCCATCCGGCCCTATCAACTCATCATCGGCAAGCTCACTCCGTTTATCGTCATCGGCTTGGTGGACGTCATTCTGGTCTTGCTGGTCGCCGCTTTTTGGTTCGGCGTCCCGGTTAAAGGAAGCGTGGCACTACTTTTGGGCTTGACCTTAATTTTCTTGATGACTACTTTGGGATTGGGTCTATTTGTCTCTACAATTTCGAGGACCCAGCAGCAGGCGATGATGACGGCGATTTTCTTTGTCATGTTACCCATGTTGTACTTGTCCGGATTTGTGTTCCCCATCGAAAACATGCCGAAGATTATCCAGTTTGTCACTTATTTCCTGCCGCTACGGTACTTCTTCGTGGTCATCCGGGGGCTTTTTCTGAAAGGCGTGGGCTTTCTGGAACTATGGGATGAAACGGCTATACTCTTTGTTTTTGGAATAGCCATTCTCACCCTCAGCGTCTTAAGATTTCAAAAAAAGATAGGATAAGCAAGGCTGCTTCTTGTCGGTTGAATGGATAATGCAGCGAAGCCCTAACCAATTGTAGAACAAGATAGCATCTTGTGCTACAATTGCGCGAGCAATGCAAACATTGAAACGTAATTCGATATTACCCTGGCATGCCTGCTGCAAGAAGCACAGAACCTTCGATTAGCAAATTTTAAAAAAGTTCGAATCAAGTCATAAAGGGTGTTAATCGAGAACGAATCATTAAAGAAATGAGATGAATCATGGAATTCCAGATTCCCCAACCACTGAAAGTTGAGCATGAAGAGCTGCATGCGGAGCTTGTCAAAGCTACTCAGGCAGGAGGTAAAATAGAAGAAGCAGCCAAAGCGGTGGCGAAAGCTCTGCACCCACACTTTGTCAAAGAAGAAGAATATGCCCTGCCTCCGCTGGGATTACTCTCCGTTTTAGCAGACGGAAAGATTACACCAGAAATGGGCGATGTCTTCAAAATGACGGATCGGTTGAAAACAGAGCAAAGTGAAATGCTCGGAGAGCATAAGACCATCGTTGCTTTGCTAGAGAAGCTCGCCGAAGTAGCCAAGAAAGAGAAAAGAGAAGAGGTGGCACACTTTGCTGATAAACTAATCTTGCACGCCAAGACCGAAGAGGAAGTACTTTATCCCACGGTCATCTTAATCGGCGAGTACTTGAAACTGAAGCTCAACAAATAAGAATCGATTGCTAATCTTCAGACCATTCATCCATGCCGCCAGAACGGCGGCCCAACCAAATAACAACAAAAAAGGAGGTAAAAGATGCAACCCGTCATCTCCCGTGTAATGCTCATATTGGTATCCAGCGTCATGGTAACCTCTGGGGCGTGGGCAGAAACCTGTGTCGATTGCCATAAAAAAGTTACCCCCAACATTGTCTCTGACTGGCAATTGAGCAAGCACAGCCAAAACGCCATCGACTGCTCTGCGTGTCATGGCGATGCTCATACCTCGGCTGCAGACGTGGCCAAGGTCAAAATTCCCACTCCCGAAACATGTGCCACCTGTCATGAAGAACGGGTGCAGCAATTCAAGGCCGGAAAGCACGCCTTCGCTTGGGCGGCCCTAAAAGCCATGCCGACCACGCACTGGCAACCGATGGCCTTGATAGAAGGGATGAAAGGCTGTGGTGGCTGCCACAAAATAGGCTTGAAGACCGAAACGGAGATTATGGAATTGAAAAAGAGCAGCGCCGGTTTTGGCGTTGCCTCCTGCGATGCCTGTCACACCCGGCATACCTTCTCCGTACAAGAGGCCAAACAGCCGCAAGCATGCCAGACGTGCCACATGGGCTTTGATCATCCGCAATGGGAAATGTACTCCGGCTCCAAACATGGCGTTCGGTATTTGCTGAAACAGAGCAAAATGCTTCCCGAGAACGCTTCCGCTCCGACCTGCCAAACTTGCCACATGCAAGAAGGCAACCATACTGTCGGCACTGCCTGGGGATTTTTGGCCGTGCGACTGCCCTTGCCGGAGGACGCACAGTGGGCTGCCGACCGCACCACTATTCTTCAAGGGCTTGGGGTGCTCGATCCTGACGGCAAGCCAACCGCCCGCTTGGACGTGGTGAAAGGCGCTAACGTGGCGCGCTTAACTCAGGAGGACTGGCAAAAAGAGCGAGATAAGATGGTCAAGACCTGCAACCAATGCCATTCCGCTAATTTTGCCAAAGGAGAGCTGGAGAAAGGCGATCAAATCATCAAAGCAGCCGACCATCTGATGGCCGAGGCGATTCGCACCGTCGCCGGCTTGTACAAGGACGGCATTCTGCAAAAGCCTGCGAGCTACGCCTACCGCTTCCCGGATCTGCTCACTTTCCATGATGCCCCGACGGTAATCGAACAAAAGCTGTTCGTCATGTTTCTCGAGCATCGCATGAGAACCTTCCAAGGAACTTTCCACGCTAACCCGGATTACGCGCTCTGGTATGGCTGGAGCGAAATGCAGCGGGATGCAACGGAGATTAAGGAGCTGGCAGCAGATTTACGGGAAAAAGCAAAACCGAAAAAAAAGTAACTACCCAAGACAAGAACAGCATAGTTGTTTAACGATTCTTGCGGCTCTGCCCTTGGAAGTGCGCTCCTTTCTCCTTGGGCAGAGCCGGCAAGGCAAAACAGCATATCAAACGCACCCGGAATCTAAGGAGAGCAGTGGCGCGATACCCGACGTATGATGAGCTTGGTACCGCTCACAAAGGAGGATGGCCTCATCGAGCTGGGATTGATTCCCAGAAAGATCTGATTGACTTTCTGCAACAGAAAAGACGAAGGGGAACTGCGGCATTGGTTTACACGGTCAAAGCAGAGAGGCATAAGAGTACCTTGTATTGACGGCATACATTGATCATATCGAAAGGCTGGGATCTAAAAATCCCAAAGAAGATTCGGAAAGGATTGCTATAAGGAAAAATGCAGAAATCAACCAAGGGAAAAATTCTAAAAAGCGCCATTGATTTGTTTGCAGCACAAGGTAGATATGGCTTGACTATGGATAAGCTTGCCGCCGCTGCTGGAGTAAACAAGAGCACCATATTCTATTACTTTCAAAGTAAAGATAACCTATATCGCATGTCCCTCAAGGGAGCATTAGCGGATTTTTTGACATCTTTTGAACAGGCGATTTTTAGCGATAAGCAGCAGCCCAAAACTCGCTCCATGATGGTTCGGTTGTTTTTCGAGTACGTGTTCGCTCATCCAACTTTTGTTAGGTTGATACATTGGGAGCTGGCAGATGGCGGTCGCTATTTGCTTCAGTTTCTCGAAGAGTTCAAATGCTCCCCGAAATTTCATTCCTTTTATAATTCGATAGCGACCATTTGGAATGTAACCGGCAAAAGTGGAAAGGATGGCAAGACGAATCTTGAATTTGTCCGATTTTTCGGGGCGATGTTTGTCTATCCTTTGTTACGCCCCATGCTCGACTGGCTTTTGGGCATTGGTGAAGCAGATCGGGAGAAATTCCTGCGGCAATACATTGAACAAATGGAGTATTTTGAAAAAAATGTTACATGACATCAGCGAGCAAATCAAGACCTGGCTGGCCTTTTCTTTTAAAACGCTTTCTTCCTTGCCTTGGGCGTTTCGCTATCGTTGGGAAACCGTGAAGCATGGCTACGTATCTGGGAATCAAGCCTTGCCGATGGTAATGGTCGCCTCCATGTTTATCAGCATGGTCTTGGCCTTGGAATGGGGCAAGAAATTGGAGCCATTTGGCGCCAAACTGATGCTGGGCCGCATGGTGAGTATTTCCGTGATCCGAGAAATCGGCCCCATCATCACCGGATTGATGGTTGCCGGGCGGACCGGAGCAAAAATCGTATCTGAAATCGGTAACATGGTGCTCAGCGAGCAGATTGACGCCTTGCGCGCCTCCGGCATCGATCCTATTAGACGGCTGATCGTTCCACGAGTATTTGCCTCCATCTTTGTGATGATTCCTTTGACGATAATGGCAGACACGATGGGAATTATTGCCGGCTGGTTTGCCTCGGTCATGTGGATGGGGATCGATTCGGAGTTCTTCTGGCTGTCCATGCGCGATGGTCTGTTTGTGAAAGACCTGGTCATCGGCGTCATTAAGCCGCCATTTTATGGCTTGGTAGTGGGCCTCATCTCCGCGTATTTTGGCTATACGATTCAAGGAGGCGCCGAAGGCTTGGGCAAGGCCGCTACCAGAACGGTGATGTATGGCTCCCTCGGAGTTTTGTTCATTGACTTTTTGTTGACAAAAATCATTTTAACCATGTATTAGGAAGCAAGATGATTGAATTTGATAAAGTTTCTTTAGTACTGCGCGGCAAAAAAGTGCTATGGAACTTTTCTTTCAAAGTAGAACAGGGGGAGTCCATTTTACTGGTAGGCAATAGCGGCGCTGGGAAAAGCACCATTCTCAAATTAATTTTGGGCTTGACTAAACCAACCTCCGGCGCCATATACATCCAGGGCCAGGATATTACTCGTATGGCAGAAAATGAATTGATGAAGATCAGGCAGAATTTTGGCATGGTGTTCCAAGAAGGGGCCTTGTTTGACTCGCTGACCGTGGAAGAAAATGTAGGCTTTTTCCTGAGAGAAAATCAAAAGCTGTCTTGGGAAGAGGTGAACGATAGGGTAATCGAAAAGCTGCGTTATCTTGGGTTGGAGGATTATCTGCATTACTACCCTTCCCAATTGAGTGGAGGGATGAAAAAGCGTGTGGCGCTTGCCAGAGCGATGGTATCCAATCCACAGGTGCTGCTCTATGATGAACCGACCGCCGGGCTGGATCCCTTTGCAGCAAAGCGGGTGGTTGAGTTGATGGCTGAGCTGAGAAAACGCTTCGGAGTAACAAACTTGATTGTCAGTCACGAAATCCACTATTTCCTGAATTCAGTAGATCGAATGATCTTGCTAAGACAAGGACAAAACAGATACGACGGCGTTCCTGATCTTGGAATCACGGGCCTGTATGAAGAGATAGAAAGCAGCAGAGAATCATCCCGGGAGGTAATTGGTTATGGAATTGTCTAAGAAAAATACGAACCTCAAATTGAGCGTGATCTCCATGTGGGTGTTAGCTCTCATTGTCATCGGCTTCATTTTCTATATGGTAGGTTCCACTCAGAAGATGTTCGAATCAAAATATTCGCTATACATGTTTTTGCCGAATATTGAGCAATTGAATCCCGGCGCATTCGTCACCTTGTCGGGCTTAAAGGTAGGCATCGTAGGTAAGCTGGGATTTACCAAAATGAATGGCCAACAAGGTATTCTAATCGAGCTGAAAATCGACAAAGACTTCGCCAGTCAGATCACCCGTTCTTCCAAGGCGACCGTCAAGACCATGGGAATTTTGGGCGACAAATATATCGACGTATCCTTGGGCAATCTGCATGAGCCGGCATTGCAAGCAGGTATGTACATCCAAAGCGATCCCGGAGTCGACGCCAATGCCCTCATCGCTAATGCTACGGCCGCACTCACGGACTTGAAAGAGCTTTTCCATAACGCCAATGTGATGAGCGCCGGGGTCCTGCAAGGCTCTGGCCTAATGGGCAGAATCATTGCTGACGAGGATGCCAGCAATAACTTTGCTCAGATTCTGAGCAATCTCCGCCATTCGACCGACCAAATCGCCCAAGGACAAGGAACCGTAGGGCAATTGGTACAGGACACGACTTTATACGGTACATTGAGCAACGCAGCAAAGGAGCTTGAGCAATTGACTGCCAAGCTGAACAGTGACAAGGGCACTCTGAGTAAATTTGCTGCCGACACCACATTTTTTGCCAATTTAAAGTCAGTCACCCTGCAAACCGATTCCCTATTACACAAACTACAGGGTGAAGGTAGCACTGGAAAATTGTTGACAGACCAGGAATTCTATGATCAATTGCTGCTCCTGACCAAAGCTTTGAGCGCCTTGGTCGAGGACGTACAAAAGAATCCGCAAAAATATGTTTCTTTTAAACTGTTTTGAGACCATGCACAGAGTGGCTATTGGTACCGTAGATTAATCGCCCGGATTGGATAGATATGGGAAGGACTATTACTCGTAAAATACTGCTTGTCGGCTTAGCCGTGATTTGGACTGACGCACCGTCATCCGGTCAAGCATCACAACAAGATCGTCCTTTGGGATTTTTTGCGATTCGCAGCCAATCGCCCATTCAACAGCTTCGCTTTGGCATTCAGCACCACCCGCCGTGGACGGTTCCCAAGGGAAAATGGGCGATACAAGCACAGCATACCTGGAAAAACATCTGGCTGCAACAGGATGATCTCTTTCGCATGGATGGCGAAGTTCATGAACTGGTCATTCGGAGTAGTTATGGGCTGGCCGAGCGACTGGAAATGATGGTGGATTTGCCCGTCCGCTATCTTTCGGGCGGTGTTTTGGACGGCTTGATCGAAGGCTTTCATAATTTGATAGGCATTGGTCAAGCCGCGCGCGACAAGTATCCGCGTGACCAGTTTGCGATGGAAGCATTCATCCCCGAAACACGCGGCGGAAGATGGTTCAAAGCAAATCCAGATGAAGCTGGATGGCAGGTAGGTAACTTGGTTCTGTCCCTGACCCATTCGATAGTCGAAGACCAAAAAAACGGTTTCCGGGCAGTGGCTTCTGGTAATTTAAAATTGCCTACTGGCAGTAGCAAAGAATTATTCGGCAGCCAATCGGTTGATGCGGGAATCTCCGTTGGCATAGGGCGAAATTTCGGATTGCTTACTCTCTTTTTGAATTCTGGGCTTGTTTATTTTGGTGACCAGAAAGTATTGGGGCTGGAGCTTCGGCAATGGCACCTTTCCACGTTAATGGCCTTTGAGCTTCACAGAAGCGGCAGCAACCATTCGTGGATTCTTCAAGGACTGGTGGAAAGCGGAGTTGCTATAAACTATTCTCAATTCTCAGAAAGAACATCCGAATTGATGGTTGGATACAAGCATCGCTACTCCTCCGGCTTGTTGATGGAAGTCGGCTTTCTGGAGAATCTATTTTATTTCGACAACAGCCCGGACATTGCCTTCCACGTGGCATTGGCAAAGATTTTATAATAGGCTTTTGATTGCGGGAAACGGCGATTGTGAGTAACCATTAGAAGCTCGACTGCAAAATGAACAAGCATCAGGTATCGAAAACTTTCGTTCTTATAATCTGGCTACAACTTATGCTGGGAAGGCTAACTTTCACAGCCTTGCCCGAAGCAGTAGCTCAGAATCATGGGTACAGCTCGCTTAACTGGGTTCCAAAGCAAACTGTTCCCAGCGACTCTACCTGGATGGGCTTTGACTACTATACATCTGTCGCCCGGTTTCGGCTTTATGAATTGGGCTATCGAAAAGATTGGCAAGCTTATCGAAACGACGTCATACACCATGATCGCAATTTGCAGCATTACAAAAATAACCTCTTTCTCATGCGCGAAAGAGAATTCTCTCGGATGATGAATGAGCCCGATTATTGGCTGACAAAGGCCACATTGGTTACCATAAATAATTTTCTGACCGGCGGCGGGACTCAAGAACGATTTCCAAATCCCAGCTTGATGTTGAAAACCGAAAACAAACTGGTTGTGAATAACGCGCTCAATCTTTTGCATCAGACGTTTGGTTCCCAAACGGTGGATGTCCCATCCGGCTGGATAGCACTGGATATCCATGTTCACACATATAATTCATTCGATGCCAGTAGTGACGTTGAACGATTGTTGCTAACGGCAAGTGAAAAGGGTTTTGGCGCTTTAGCGATCACGGATCATGATTAC
Source organism: Caldithrix sp. (assembly GCA_020722685.1). The sequence continues at coordinate 14,798 of DYKH01000082.1, forward strand.
TTTGACGACGCGCAAACGGCCTTGCGCACCGCTGCAAGATTGAAAAAAGAAGGTAGCTTGCCGCCGGATTTCGTAGTCATTCCCGGAATGGAAATCTCCTCATTCGATGGACATATCTTGGGACTTTTTCTCAAATCCTACATTCCTCATGGAATGACTGCGGAACAGACGATAAAGGCTATTCATGAGCAAGGTGGCCTGGCCATCGCTCCCCATCCTTTTCAGCCCAATTTCGGACTTGGTCCCAAACTCGTCAAGTCGTTAAAGCTCGATGGCATGGTGGTGACCGGGATAGGAATGGAGTTCCAATTGTCGGTAAAGTTGGCCGAAGAGGTACAAGATTCCATGGCCATTTTTATGGACTCAGACACGCACGTGGAAAGCGGATTAGCTTGGATGGGCTATACATTGGTGCAAACAACGGAGCGCAGCGCCGATGGAATATATCAGGCAATAAAATCCAAAAAGACCAAGCCGGTACACCGAAACATCATGTCAACGCAGTCCAAGCTATCTACCACAAAATTTGCTCGAATTGTGAGGACTCCATTGGCTAAGGCATACGAGATTCGGATGCGACTAGAAGGGCAAATGGCCAAACTACTGTTAGCCAATCGAGTGCATATTCATAGCGCCGTTTCGGACATTTCCCAAGATATACTTGATTTCAATTTCTTCAATCCAGGCTATGAGAAATTTCTCGGCGGCAATATGGACAAAAGACTGCCCATCAGCGGTCTCTCAGTTTATTATGGTCCGGTGCATTTGAATATGTCGAACGAACAAAAGAATCGGAACGTCGCACTTGGCATGAAATTATCGTGGTAGGAGCACCATTCCAGCGAGGCAAATTTAAGCTCGACGCAGTTTGTAGAATTCTCGTAGCTCGATCATAATATGCACTATTAACCGGCAACTACTGATCGCTTTTCCACTGATCGCTTGAAATTCTTGTTGCTTTTTTGCTAAAAAATCAATATCATTGCCGCGCAAAAAATCAGAATAACAGTGCGAGGATAAATGGCTCATCATAAATCAGCATTCAAGCGAATGAGAACCAACGCTCGGGATAACGAACGCAACCGAGCCTACAAATCGACTCTCAAGACGCAGATCAAAAAGGTAAGGAGTGCGAAAAACAAGGAGGAGGGTGTGGCGCTTTTCCGCAATGCAGAATCCATGTTGGACAAGCTGGCGCGGAAAGGAATCATTCACAAGAATAAAGCGGCGAACCAGAAGGCGAAATTGGAGGTTTTGATAAACCGCCTGAAATAGTCGTCCGCTAAGCATTTCCCCGAATAGTGTGCCGAATTGGCTTCAAAAACCGGTAACTCCCCTAATCCCGGTGAGAAGCTAATTCGGTTTTTTATTTTTCCCCAGTCAATTTTTTAGGATCGGCTTTGCAGCATGTAATTCGGGGCGGTTTCGGTGATAATGATGTCATGCGGATGGCTTTCCTGTAGACCCGCGGCAGTGATGGTCATGAAACGAGCCTTTTTCTGCAGTTCTTCAATGGTTGCTGCACCACAATATCCCATAGCCGCTCTGAGGCCGCCGATCATCTGGTATATAACGTCGCTTAGTTTGCCTCGATGGGGAACTCTTCCTTCGATACCTTCCGGAACCAGTTTTTTTGCCTCTGTCTCACCTTCTTGAAAATATCGATCTCCACGGCCGCTGCGCATGGCACTCAACGATCCCATCGCTCGATAGGTTTTATAACTGCGGCCTTCATAAAAGATAGTTTCTCCTGGGCTCTCCTCAGTCCCGGCAAGCATATTTCCCAGCATAACGGAATCAGCGCCGGCGGCGATGGCTTTGGCGATGTCGCCGGTTTGCTTGATTCCACCGTCAGCGATGAGAGGCACTTCGTGCTTTTGGGCAATCACCGCGCATTGCATAATGGCGGTTAGCTGCGGCACTCCGGTTCCGGCAATCACGCGCGAGGTGCAAATCGAGCCGGGGCCCATACCCACTTTGATAGCGTCAGCGCCGGCAGCAATGAGGTCCTCGGCAGCCTCCGCAGTGGCAATGTTTCCGCCGATAATTTCCATGTCAGGGTAACTGTTTTTTAACATCTCAATCGTCTTCAGCACGCCGCGCGAATGACCGTGCGCCGTGTCCACGACCAGAATGTCTACCCCGGCATCGATCAAGGCCGCAGCGCGATCCTTGGTATCTTTGGCGACGCCCACGGCGGCTCCCACCATCAATCGACCATGCTTGTCCTTGGAGGCATTGGGAAACCGTTTGCGATTTTGGATGTCTTTTACCGTAATCAGGCCCTTGAGACGCTGGTCTTTGTCCACCACCAACAATTTCTCAATGCGGAATTTTTGCAGTATCTTTTCGGCTTCATCCAACGAGGTACCCACAGGAACCGTGACCAGATTTTGCTTGGTCATGAGCGCGCTGGCGCGCTTGTTCAAATCAGTCTCGAAGCGGAGGTCTCTGTTCGTCAAAATACCGATCAGCTTTTGCCCATCGACGATGGGAATTCCGGAAATATGATAACGCGCCATTAGCTCCATTGCTTCGCCAATTTTTCGATCCGGAGACAGGGTAATCGGATTCAGGATCATGCCGCTCTCGGACCGCTTGACGCGATCGATTTCATTGGCTTGATTTTCAATGGACAAGTTCTTGTGCACAATGCCGATGCCTCCTTCGCGCGCCAAGGCGATGGCCATCTGCGCTTCGGTCACGGTATCCATCGCCGCGCTCAGAACCGGAATGTTAAGCGTGATCTTCCGCGTCAATCGCGTGCGAACGTCCACTTCTTTGGGCAGTACATCGGACCTGTTTGGCACCAAGAGCACGTCATCAAAAGTATATCCCTGGCCAATTATTTTTTCCATGTTTGCTTTTCTCCGGGAAAAAGTAGAATTGCTAACAGCGGTTGGTTCGCTAAGAACCGCTTGTAAATAACATTCCCATGCCCCGCCGGGCACCGGATGGTAAAGACACCATGAATACCGCTTTGAACCTGCGAGGGTTGCTCAAGATCGGAACGGACATTCTCGGCACCGTTCGCTCTTTGCGGGTGACCACCTGCTGGTTTTGCCCAATTATTTCCCTAGCAACGAGTATGGCAAACGTCTGGCGTAAGAAACGATCCGACTACAATTCGCCGACCGCTTCCTCAACAACTGAGACGATTTCATTTTGCGCAATCAATTCCTTTATGGCAATAATATCATTTTGCAGCAGCCGATCTTTATACATCGTTGGGATTGATTGCCGAATTCTCCGGTAAGCCGGACCCGTTCCGTTACCAGGGGAAAGATCTTTGCGAAAATCCATCGCCTGGCAGCCCGCCAGTAGCTCAATGCCGATGATGCTCTCGGCATTGTCGACTACCTCCATGGCCTTACGGGCAGCATGTGTGCCCATGCTGACAAAGTCTTCCTGATTGGCCGACGTTGGGATGGAGTCTACCGACGCTGGATGACACAGCACCTTGTTTTCCGAGACCAGCGCCGCCGCCGCAACTTGAGCGATCATAAAGCCGGAATTCAACCCGCTTTCGGGGGATAAGAACGGAGGCAAACCGCTTTGAACAGGATCCATGAGATTCTCCAAGCGTCGCTCGGAAATGTTGGCGAGCTGCGCCATGGCGATGGCCAAGGTATCACACGCCAGCGAGATGGGCTGGCCATGAAAATTGCCGCCGGAAAGCACCTCATTGTCTTGATAAAAAACCAGTGGATTGTCCGTGCACGCGTTGATTTCGGTGTTCACTACCTCTTCGACATAGCCAAGAGCATGGCGAACCGCCCCGTGTACCTGAGGAATGCAGCGGGAGCTATAGGCATCCTGAATCTTGCCGCAATCCTTGTGCGATTCCACAATTTGGCTTTCCGCCATCATTTTTCGTAAATTCTGCGCGACTTTGACCTGATCCTGAAAACCACGCGCCTTTTGAATGCGCTCGTCAAATGCCACCTTGGTGCCTAACAAGCTTTCGACGCTGATGGCGCCCGCAATGTCAGCCAATTTCGCCAGTCGCAGCGCTCGCATCAAGGTCATCGCCGCATAAGCGGTCATGATCTGCGTTCCATTCAGGAGCGCTAATCCCTCTTTCGCTTGCAGAACCAGCGGCTGCAAACCTACTTGTTTCAAGGCTTCAGAACCGTTCAGTTTCACATTACCCGCCCAAGCCTCCCCTTGGCCGAGCATCACCAAAGTCATGTGAGCAAGCGGCGCCAAATCCCCGGATGCCCCGACCGATCCCTTTTGCGGGATGCAAGGCGTGACCCCCGTGTTGAGCAAATCGACAAGAAATTCTGCTATTTCAGGACGCGTGCCTGAATAGCCGGTGCACAAAGCATTGGCTTTCAGCAACATCGCAGCGCGAGCGACATTTTGGGGAATTGGCAAGCCTGTGCCGCAAGCATGGCTTAAAACCAGATTCAATTGCAGCTCCTCCAAACTATCCGAAGGAATTTGTATGTTGCTCAACTTGCCAAAACCGGTATTGACCCCGTAGACACTTTGTCCACTCTGGATAATTTTGTTAATGGCGGCGCGCGAGCTGTGCATCCGTTCTCTGGCTGCCGGAGCAATCGCGACTTGCGCATGCTCTTCGGCTACTTGATAGATTTTGGGCAGATCTAAAGTGCGACCGTCTATCATTATAGGCTTCATTTGTCACCATCCGTCGTGCTCATAGACGCGGCTATGATAAAGATAATTTGCAAAATAATCAACTTGTTTTTGACACAAGAAACGAAGGGAATAAATACGATCAGGGGTTAATCGTTTACGAAAGGTGAGAAGAAAAAGCGTGAATGAAAGTTGTCTGAGAGGCGACCGTTCGCCCGTATGCTTCAGAGCTGCCCATTCATTCTATTATGGTCGCACTGAAGGGTATGGGCAAAAAAAGAGGCGGTTCAGACACCGCCTCTTTCAATCAATAGATCACGCAGCTACAGCACATCTGCGGATAAGAATTCAGCATACAGCTTTAACACCGCCGGGATGTAGCCTCTGGTTTCGGCATAGAGTATATCGTTGTTGCGATTGCCCGCCAACCACATTGCCGCCCGTTTCGGGCCGCCGTTGTACGCCGCCAGTCCGCCGTCCTTTTGGTAGGCGGCGACCAGGGCGCTAAGGTAACGACAACCCAGCCGAATATTGACAATGGGATCAAATAGCACCTCCTCTGCTGAAGACCAGCTAATGCCCTCTTCGACTGCCAAAAAGGAACCTGTCGCCGGCATGATCTGCATCAGCCCCATGGCGCCGGCCTTGGAAACCACTTTCGGATCCCAAGTCTTGGCGCTTTCGTGGGTGATGGTGGCGCAGATGAAATCCACGTTGAGATTGGGGTACTTTTGTGTCATTCTGTAAATCTCATTCGCGATAGCCAGCTTTTTGTCCTCCTCAATGGTCTTGTTGTATCGTGATATAATGCCGAGTATTTTGCCAAGGCTTGCTCGCCTCTCGGCCTCAATTTCGGATATGACCTTTTGCTCCTGCACCGCAGCAAGCATTTCTTCCACACTTCGTGAAGAATTGACTTCGATTGAGCTGCCGTTGGCTGTATTCATTACGGTGAATGCCACGACAGTTAAAGCCATTAGCAATAGTCCGATTGACACAACTTTGAGCATTTTCCCTCTTATCCCCGTTTCCATATCTTCCTCCTAAAGTATTTGATAACGTGCTCTAGGAAGCGCCCGAAATTACCTGACTCATTTGTTACAAATCGTTTGCTTCTTTGATAGTATAATTCTTTTAGACCTGTTTTTGACTTCCTTTCTTGCGTTGGTATGCTGTTGCACAAGCACTTTCATGCTCCATAGCACTATTCAATTGTTAGAATCTTACGGCGGCCAAGGAAAAGCCGCTCAATTCGCTCATTCAAAGAACTCAAGGCTTGAACACCGTTGTGTCTTGATGAATTCCTCGACTGAATGATCAATCTCACAATCTGCTTTCATACTTTACAATTATTATGCCACTGCTGGGTCAAGCACCTTGTAGCCATGTAACGGCGATGACAGCCGTCGGTTTAATCCACACAAAATTAGGGTGATAAACTATGGCCGTACGAAAAAGGTTCCGAAGGAAATTGGTGGGATCAAGCAAAGCTGAGGTATGAAGGATGGCTTAAAATGAGGCATTGCGGGGCCAATTCGATGCGCAAATGGTACATTTTGGGCCAACCGGGTTGAAACTCGCCTAAGTAGATGCCTATGATTTATACCATGGACAAGAAAAACCGAACCTGACGATTTACGCCAATTCAATTGTCGTTAGAAAACAGATCGGGGAGCACCCAGGGTTCACAATCACTCAGATTCGGGTGTGGCAGCAAATTCTTCCAAAGCAATAGGGCCCGATCGAAGCTCAATATGCGAGCGCGAGCATTTGTCATCAGGTCTAAGTCGTTGTTGCAAAGACTTCTCCCCGTTGGAATTTTCCCCAGACTGTTTCAAACCACGAATCTTCATCCGGCAACGGTCGCCTCGGCACCCATTCAACATGAATCTTGCCATCTTTTCCAAGCACGGCCTCTTGAACCAAATTCCTCAATTCCGCGTTCTCAGGCAAATAAGCCCACTCCTTGCCGAGGCTTTCAAGAACGGGTAGGCCTTGGGAATCCATGACCATATACGAACCGCGACTACCGCCGCCCGACTTTAAGTACGCCAGTATTGCTTCCAAATAGAAAACATGGGCAAGAATAAGATGACGATTCTGCATGAGCGCAGGGACTTCATTCCTGCCGGAGATCGATTGCTCGTTGAAAGAGGCCATCTGCTCATACGCCTGCTCAAGGGCAAGCTCAACCTTGACGCGGTCGCGGATGTGCGCCGCACAACTGCTCATTCTCTCCTGAAATTCTTCACGGTAAGCAAGCACGGTGCTTTCAGGCTGTGAATTTCTGACAAAAGCACTGATGAGATCGTGCATCTCTTTGCCGCGCTCTGTTGCCGCCTTGACAAATGCATCCAATGAGGGAACGGCGTCCTTGGGGCCTTTGACAATCCTTTGGGCGGCGCGCAAAGACCCCACCTGGCCGGAATTGAGCGCCGAACCGCCGGGCCGGTAAACCCCGTGGCTGCCATTGACCTCACCGATGGGAAAGAGATGCCGAATGTTCGACTCCCACCAAATGTCGCCGGATAGACCGCCATTGTTGTGCTGAGCGCAGACGGCGATTTCCAGGGGTTCTGACGTGAGGTCGATGCCGTTCTGGCGATACAATTCGATGGCAAGGGGATTCATCTTGCGCAAACGCTCGATGGGAGTCGGCAAAAGGGCTTGGGAGTTTTTGAGATAATGGAGCGCTTCCGGCTCCAATTTCTCAAAAGCAAATCCGCCGATGCGCTCGTCGCCTTGCGGATTTTGACGAAAATCCAGAAACACCCGTCGCCTTTTGATGACCGTCTCGATATACACCAAGACATCTATGAGAGAAGAACCGTGGTTAGGTATTTTTCGTGGGTCGAAAGGCCATTGATACCCCTTCAGAAAAATATCCGTCGCCAGTTTGCCGATGGTCGGGAAGTAGGGATTGAGGAATTCCTGCTCGTCACCTTCATTTTGATCCGTACTAATATACCTCGGAATGACCTGCTGGTAGGTGCCGGAGACATTCCAGCGGAATTTGGTGGAAGCAAGCCCATATTGCGATTCCGTCAAATTGCAGGCTTTGGCCCCCACCTCCAGTGCAAGTCCAATGGCGCCGAGGTGGCCTTCCGGGTAAACCGAGGTTTTGTACAGTCCGCCGGGGCCGCCGACGCCGAAGACCACGTTATGGGAGCGGAAAAAAGTCACGCCAAATGTGTCGCTCTCCAACCGTGACTTGTCGATGGTTATTGCCCCAAGCGCGCGCTCCTCAGCGACCAACAAGGCAATGACGTCATGCCCGTCAAAGATCGGGATTCCTTTGGCTTGCACCTCTTTCAACAGACATTGAACCATCTGATGCGAGGTCCACGGTCCCGCCGAAGTGGCCCGCTGGCGGGGATCATGATCGGTCTTGTAGCCAACGAATCCCCCAAATCGATCATGCGGAAACTGCACACCGATTTGCACCAGATGGAAAAACTCCCGTACGGATAAGGTCGCCTCGATGAATGCCAAATCGCCATGCATGGCGCCGCCGTCAAAGAGAGATTTGGCCATCTCGTATGGCGAATCCGGTTCTTTGCCGGCAACCGAAAGCTTATAATAGGTTTGCTTATCCGAGCCGGTGTTGTTGGAGGTGCCGCCGCCGATCTTTTCCGTCACAATGGCGATGTCTTTCTCACCATAGGCAAAAAGGTGATCGGCGCAATTCAGCGAGGCCGCGCCCGTGCCAATGATTAGAGTATCTAATTCATAAACGGGAAAATCTAATCCCTCAATTCTGATCGTCGTCTGGTTCATAAGGTGCTTCCCATCCCTTCAGTCGCAAAAGTCTGACGTTTGTTTTCTCGGCTAAAGATTACTCCAGACCGACCGGCGCAAATTCTCATGAGTTACTGTACAGATGACTGTCGGGATTCGCCTGCGGTCTGCAAGCTTGAGGAGAGAATCCGCTACAGCCGTCGGAGGTGAAAGCCGCCGTCCAAATTGATCACCTCTCCCGTCGAGTAGGGCAAGTACCCCAAGGCAATGGCCGCAACGGCTTTGCCGATGTCCTCCGGATAACCCCACCGCCTGATCGGCAGTAACCCGTCGCCAATCAGCTTGTCGTACTTTTCTTTGACGGCGCTTGTCATATCCGTGGCAATGATGCCGGGACGGATTTCGTAGACGTTTATCCCGTACTCTGCCAAACGGTCGGCATAAAGCTTGGTCATCATGCTGATGCCGGCCTTGGAAATACAGTACTCCCCGCGCGCAGTGGAAGAAGTGTAAGAGGAGATTGAGGCGATATTGACAATCCGGTAAGCTCGATCCGGATTGGCGGATTTCTGTTCTATCATCCAGTTGGCGGCTAACTGAGTTAAGAAATACGGGCCTTTGAGGTTGATGGTCAAAACCCGGTCAAAGCTCTCTTCACTCGCCTGTAAAATATCCGTCCGCTGCTTAGGGGCAACGCCGGCGTTATTGACCAAAAAATCGAGCCGGCCAAATCTCTCCTTGCACGAGTCGATCAGCTTTGCTCTTTCGGCGGCAATGGAAATGTCGGCACGGACATAAAGAACGTTCGCTCCTTTGCCTTGCAGCGATGCCATGGTCTCGTGCACCTCTTCCATCTCGTGAACGTCATCTATCACCAAATCGAATCCGACCTCGGCCAGTTCTTCCGCAATTCCCCTGCCGATGCCGCGCCCGGCTCCAGTCACTAAAGCAACAGGTTTTGTCATGGTTTCCCTTTTTCTTGGACGAACTTTTGCTTGAAAAAAGCCGCGCAAATATAGAACCGCCGATCATAGCAATCAAGGATTTTATGGCTCACCCAGTAGCCGATTCATGCGAAAATGACCGATTACAGCGGAAGTGTTCGAGGGTCTAACCTATAACTGTTTTCCCCACTTTGTTATTGTCCGCAGAGTCGCCATATAACAACACGAGATGAGCTAATTATAAAGTTGACTTTTGAGAAAAAGTTTTTAATATTCATCTCACTACCGGACACTTTCCAAAAACCACCGAGCTACACGGAGCGTCACGGATT
>DYKH01000336.1 GCA_020722685.1 Caldithrix sp.
ATCGTCTCACAGGCTATCTGAATCAATCAGAGCCATCGAAGCCGGTTTCTACCCCGACGTATCGTAACGGCCTGACAACGAATCTATTCTTTGAACTGAATCCGATACGCAGAATGGATGACCTTATTTTGTCGGATATCATTAGAGCGGCCTGCAAGGAATTGGTCGAGGAGCAAAACAGATCGGACCTTCTTCGCTCTCATAACCTTGAGCCAAGACATAGAATCCTGCTTGCCGGGCCTCCGGGCAACGGAAAGACATCATTAGCAGAAGCCCTGGCCGCTGAATTGGCTGTGCCGCTTCTGGTCGTCCGATATGAATCTGTAATCACCAGCTATCTTGGAGAGACGGCTGTCAGGCTGTCCAGGTTATTCGAACAGGTTCGAACCCGCCAATGCGTTTTGTTCTTCGATGAATTTGATGTCGTCGGCAAGGAAAGAGGAGACATTCATGAAACAGGTGAAATCAAGCGTGTCGTGAGTTCGCTTCTCCTCCAGGTTGATGCACTGCCCAGTTATGTGATCGTGGTAACGGCGACGAATCACCCCGAGCTCTTGGATAGAGCTGTATGGCGACGTTTTCAAATACGGCTGGAACTTCCCGCTCCTACGCACAAACAAGCCGAGGAGTGGTTCCGTCGCTTTGAAGACCGAATGGGTGAAAAACTCGGTGTATCCGTAAGCACGCTGGCGAAGAGCTTGAAAGGAGCGAACTTCTCGGAACTTGAGCAGTTCGGCCAGGATATCCAGCGTCGCTATGTCCTCTCTCTTCCACAGGCAAACATGCAGCAGATTATCAAGGAACGGCTAAGTCAGTGGGAACACCGGTATAGCCTAACCTCTGATAAGCAGGAGGACAGCAATGCCTGAACGTCCGCTGCTCATCCTTCCTACCCCAACTGAGCCTGCAAAGAAAAGTAAGAAAACAGGCGGCGGTGGGCGACCGCATCTACCGTCTCGCGACAGACAAGCAGAGCGGCTAACGCCAAGATTTACGGTTCTACAGGAAACGCTGGATGCAAGGAGGGCTCGACTCCGAACCGAATCTTCGGGGGTAATCCCGGAAGAGGTCATAGTACTCGAAACAGTCGGTCCCATCGACAATTTCATCGTGGCGGTGCGTAACATCGAAGGATTGGAATGGCTTGGTGAGGTTGAAGAGGAGGATATTCCACCTGACGACGATTTTTTTGTTGCGGACCGTGACGGGGCCCCAAAAGCCGAAAAAATGCTCAGAGGAAGGTTGTTCCTTATTCTGTCCAATCACCAGGCTCTGCAGCAGATGCTATCGCTTTGGAATTCCTGGAGGGGCGGCCAGGAACTTCCTCGGGGCCTTGGCAAGTGGTCCGAATTGTTTTCACAGCTCCGGGATGTTCGCCCATGGGGTGTGCGCGATCGTCTATACGAGACCGGAATCCTCGACGACTGGAAAGAACGAGTCGAGCATAATGCGGAACTGATTCCATGTGAGATCGAACTTTGGTTTCGGGCTGACCATCGACGGCGGAGTGTGGCACGGGATCGTGTTGCTTCAATTGTCCAATCCCTGCAGGGTGTGGTTCAAAACGAAGCCATTATAGAGGAAATCGGGTATCACGCGCTACTTGCCCAGCTACCCATAGGATCGGTGAGTCCACTAATAGCGAACGCGGGCCAGGAATTATCTCTTGTCCAATGCGAGCAGATCCAATTCTTCCGCGCTTCGGGGCAAATGGCTGGAATTGTGCTTGGGGATGAAAGGACGACCGACGATCGTTCTATACAGCAGCCGGTCATACCTTTGGGTGAACCGGTTGTGGCCCTATTTGATGGTCTTCCACTCCAAAGCCATCGGCGACTGTCAGATCGACTCGTCGTTGACGATCCGGACGGATTTGAAGCTAGCTACCAAGCCTCTGAACGACGCCATGGAACTGCTATGGCATCGCTGATCATTCATGGTGACATAGATGCAAATGAGCCTCCTATAAATCGTCGCCTTTATGTACGACCGATCCTCCGACCCGATCAGAGGGATTGGAGACAACCCAGACAGGAAACCGCGCCCGAAAACACCCTGGTCGTTGATCTGATTCATCGTTCGGTGCGGCGGCTATTCGAAGGAGACGGTGCAGCCCCTGCTGTCGCACGCCAAGTCTGCGTAATCAACCTTTCTATCGGAATTCGGGATCGGCTGTTCGAGAGCACCATGAGCCCCCTTGCGCGACTTTTGGATTGGCTCTCATGGAAATACAAAGTTCTCTTCGTCGTCAGCGCCGGAAATCACGCGCAGCCAATTGTATGTGATGCACCGCGGACTCAGGTCAGTACCCTTTCTCCCCAAGACCTGCAGGCTCAAGTGATAAGGGCTGTTGCGGCGGACGCCCGACACAGGAGACTGCTCTCGCCTGCGGAAGCGGTGAATGCGTTGACTGTCGGGGCTATTCACAGTGACGCATCAACTGGACAAGCAGTCGCGCGAGCAATTCAGCCGTATTGCGATGATGGTCTGCCGAGCATCGTAAACGCGCAAGGCATGGGATATCGGAGGACTATCAAGCCTGAAATCCTCTTGTCTGGTGGGAGAACGGTTCTGCTCGAGAGCCTCCTGCAAAGTCCAAACGCCGTCTTCGATGTGTACATCCAATCAAGGCAACCGGGTCAACGCGTGGCCGCCCCAGGTCCAACGCCGGGTGATCTTTCTTATACCTGGTATGGACGGGGTACGAGCAACGCTGCTGCCCTTGCAAGTCGCACCGCTACTCGCCTATACGATGTTCTTGATGCACTGCGTCAGGGAGCTGGTGGCGACATCGTTGAAACCGTTCCATATGCGGTTTGGTTGAAGGCATTGCTCGTGCACGGAGCCAATTGGGGGACAGCGGGGGATGTACTCACACAGATACTACGAAACTCACGCAACAGCCGTCAGTTCAAGGAATACATTACCCGGCTCATCGGATACGGGATGATCGATCCTACGCGTGTCAGTGAATGTACAGAGTACAGAGTGACTGCTTTGGGTGGTGGACATCTCCAAAATGACCAAGCTCATGTTCATCGAGTCCCATTGCCGCCTTCCCTTAGTGCGCAACGGTGTTGGCGGCGACTCGTCATCACCCTGGCCTGGATAACCCCGGTCAATCCGATTCACCAATCCTGGCGTCGCGCAGCTCTGTGGTTCACGCCTCCGGTGGATTCTCTTCAAGTAAAAAGAACGCAGGCAGATTGGCGAGCCGTCCAAAGAGGGACTGTGCAACATGAGATACTGGAGGGGGAGAACGCTGCTGCTTTTATCGATGGAGCCAACCTTGAAATCCAAGTGAGCTGCCGATCAGATGCTGGCGTTCTTGAGGACGTAGTGCCTTATGCCCTCGCTGCGACCTTGGAGGTGGCGGAAGAGATAGGCATCGATATTTACAGTGAAGTTGCGGTTCGAGTAAATGCGGCTCGTGTTCGGGTTGCTTCTGGTGAACAAGGTGCGTAAATCATGATCCAGGATTTGGAGCAGATTGAGTACCGTTGGGGCATGCTTGAAGGGGGCATGAAGCCCGATACCCTTCCCGTAAAAATATGGCGTGGGGCGGAAATCCCTGCAGATGTGCGCGCAGCGATAAACGCGGAGAACCTGCTTAACCTCGGCGGCGTTTACGGCGACAAGGCGGCCGGCGATCCTGTGGAGTACGACAACCTCAAACTGGTCCTGACCGACGATACCGTCGAGATCACGGTTTTCAATCGCGGGATCGCTCTCTTTATGTCTGACGACGAACGAATCCGTCGAATACACCGGGTGCTGTGCAAACTCGATGGAACGGGGAAAGACTGATGGTCGGCTCAATATCGAGCGCAGACAAGGTGCTATGGTCTGGCAATGTCATCGCCGTCCAGCCCCGCATTCGGCTCACGCGGTCTTTTGATGAGCGGTCCCACGGCTACCTGGGGTACGTGCTTCGCATCGA
>DYKH01000337.1 GCA_020722685.1 Caldithrix sp.
ATTCCTCCCTTCGGTCGGAATGACATTCATTTTTGACAGGGGCTGAACTGTTACGCCAATTCCGATCCGGTCGGAAACAACTCCGGCCCATCGGAGGAGTATGACTCTCAAACCTGTGAGGTTTTGGAAACCTCGCAGGTTTGAGGGTAGATTGAAAAAACGGCTTGCATTTCTCTGTCTTTGTTGTAAGTTTGCATTGCAATTTTACAACATGGTAGGCAAAATGAAAACCCATCAAATTCCGATCCTCCCACGTTTGCTCAAGCGGCCTGAGCGCTCCTTTTTCCTGTTCGGTCCTCGCGGCACCAGCAAGACCACCTGGCTCAAGGAGGTCTTCCTGACACCTTTCGCATTGATCTCCTCGATGCCTCGCTTTATCTGGAACTGTCTCGCAATCCACATCTGCTCGAGGCGGTGGTCGGCAAGCAACCAGCCGGCACCTGGGTGATCCTTGATGAAATCCAGAAAATTCCGGCTTTGCTGGATGAAGTGCATCGCTTGATGGAATCGCGGGGCTGGCGATTTGCCCTATGCGGCTCGTCAGCGCGCAAACTTCGTCGTGGAGGCGCCGATCTGCTGGCAGGCCGAGCTCTTACACTCTCCATGGAAGGCTTCTCTGCTGCGGAAATCGGAATCCAATTTGATCTAAATTTTGCACTTGATTGGGGACTTTTGCCATTTGTGCACAATGAACCGGAACTGGCCGCAGATATTCTGGCTGCGTACGTCAACACCTATTTGAAGGAAGAAATCTCGGCGGAAGGGTTGATCCGCAGCGTCCCGCCGTTTGTGCGATTTCTCGCCGTGGCGGGACAAAAGAACGGTCAAGCTGTCAACGCTCAAAACATCGCGCGCGAGGCCGCCGTCCCTCGCAGCACGGTGGATACCTATTTCGCGATCCTCATCGACACATTGATTGGTCACTTTTTGCCGCCTTGGCGACCGCGACTTAAAGTCCGTGAAACGGCACAGAGTAAATTCTTCTGGTTCGATTCCGGCGTGGCCCGTGCTGCCGCAGGTTTGCACCGCAGCCCGGCAGATCGATCCTGGCAAGGGGCGGCTCTGGAAACTTTGGTCTACCACGAATTGCGCGTTTACAATGAAGTGAGCCGCCGACAATGTCCGCTCTCCTATTACCGAACCGCCGCCGGTGTTGAAGTGGATTTCATCATAGAGACCAGCCATCGCCGACCGGGTAGCCCGCCTCATGTGGTCGCCATTGAGTGCAAGCGGGCTGAGCGTTGGGATACCACCTGGAATAAAGCAATGCTCGCTTTGGCAGCTACACCGGGTGTTCAAGTAGATCGCATGATTGGCGTATACGCGGGTGAGCGAGCTTATCAGTTTAATGATGTGCTGGTACTACCAGTTGCCGGCTTTGTCAAAGCGCTATTTGCCGGAGATATTTTTTAGTTCGATTTCATCCCCGATCGAGCCAGGGATACCTCCAGCCAATGGTGGGACTAATCGATGGCCATCTGATGGGGTTTCGACGACGCCATTCGCAGACCTTGCCAGAATGGCCCAAAAAAGCGGAGTAAGATCATGACAAACGACTTGAACACATACAAAGAACCCCTCGAAGAAAAAGCGAAGCTTGGATTCCGGGGCTATCCCATCGCCACCATAGCGTTCTACGGGCCGGACGATTTGACGGCTACTAAAATTGCTGTCGGCATTATTTTGGGAAAAGATCAGGAACCAGCACACTTGCAGAGATGGCATTCTATAAAAGACATCCGTCGGGACACCGAAGTTTGGCGCGAAATATCTGAATTCGTTACCCTGCATAAGGCTCGTTCGGTTGCCATGCCAACTGAAATCATGGGTTGCCCCCACGAAGAAGGGATCGACTATCCGTTAGGGGGATACTGCCCCAAGTGCCCATTTTGGAAAGATCGGATCAGGTGGATAGATGAGGTTGCCGAGTAAAAGTCGACAAATAGCACCGGCGAACAAAGAAAGCAAAAATCAGGAAATCACTCAGTGCCATTCACACAAAACAATAAGCAAGAGATTGTCAGATGCCTGAAGAATTACTTTTGAAAGCTAATAAAATCGGTGCTGAACGGATCGAGATTGAATACAAGGACGGCATTGAGCTCGTCACCGCATGCCGCGGCACATTCGGCGTCGGTATTGATCAGCTCACCAAAACTCAGCGGAAAGCTTTTTTCCAAGAAATGACTGAAATGAAGAAGAAAAGGAGTGTCATCCTTGACGACAAGTCATACCATCTCCGCTTTTGGAAATATGAAAGCTTCGGTGAGTGGGTGTATGTCATAGAATTCCATGAGAAACAAGCCAACAAATGAATCCCACAGCCAGCCTTGTTTGCCGCTGATGTGTGATGTTCAACTAAGGTAGCAATCAATGACACGAACAACGAAGAAAAAACCATTCCCCGATAGAAAAATATCCGAGACCTTCCTGGACTTTTCCTTGCCGCTTCTGGAGGCGTTGGGCTCGAGGCCCAGCAAGGATCGGATCGAACGTGTTCTCATGATCACCTCCACGGTTTGGAACTCTGTCGTCCTTGACGCGGTCCGCGATAACGACCATTATGTAGCCAAGCTTCGTGAGTCAGCCGCTGTCGATCCAGAATTCAGTGCCATACTCGAGTTTATGATTGCAAGGAAATGGGCCATGTTCGCGAACGACAACAGACTGATCGGCGAGTATAGTGTCCGGTACAATCGCTACGAATGGCGACTTCGTGTTGAGGCAAGAGGCCCGGCGACCCCAGGCGAATGAGAGGGAAGCCGAACTCAGTTATTTTAATGCCGTGATGCTCGATGACAGCAGCGCTATCATGGCCGGCGCAAATCGCCGATCTTGCCGGAGATATCTCCGGCCAGTCGTGGTAGCTATAATTCTGTTGACAAGACAGGAGTGCCGGACTTGTCCGGCCTTTCTATGAAGCCAAACAAGCCTGGCACTCCATTGCGTTGCCGCTTAGATCTGTTTCAGAAGACTTTTCGAATTCCCACTGTGTGTTCTGAGGTCGCTTCATGCATCTTTGATTATTGATTTGAGGAGAGAACATCATGTCTATTCGGCATTCTTTCGCAGATGCAGCGAGAGATTAACGAAAACAATGAAGCCTTGGCGCGCAACCTCGGCGAGGGTGAGCGCTATCTGCTGCGCGACTCGCTGTTCTATCTGCAATTCATGAACAAATTCTGCAAGGTGAAGCGATTCCAGAACGGCCAAGTGGTCACCGACCGCAACGGCGCACAGATCTACCAGAACATGAGATTCGCCCCCTGGATGGGCTTTGATTTGGTCGTAGGTCAGCTTCCACTGATCAACAAAACGCGAACGACGTACAAGAACGAAAACGTCAGCTTCATGAAGCATCTGGACAAGTACGCGATGCGGGCCTTGCTGGGCATGATCATTCAGCATCCGCGCCGGCTGCACGAGCTGCACCGGGTAAACGCGGATTTCGTCCAACAAGCGGGCGGCCCCGAATTTGCCCTTATCAAGTTAGTGGAAAAAATCGGCCGCCAGCCGGATCAGACCAAATCCCCGAACGCCGCTCTATCGGAAGAGGCCGCTTTGCAGGCCGGTCTCAGGGAATTGGGATTATCTCCGCAGCACTCTTCCCTTTTGACAGAATGGGTCGCGGGAAAGGCAGGCAAGCCCTTGCAAGAGATTTTCGAGGGACGCGCCGGCGGCAAAATAGCCGATGCCAATAATCCCCGGCTCAGCGATTTTTCCGCCAAACACATCATGGAGACTGAAGCGTTTATTCGCATGATCGTGGAGCGAACCATCCTCGGTCAGGCGTCCTTTCTGAAGCAATTGGAAAATGCCTTCAAAAGCGAGGCGAAGCCCTACCGGCAACAGGTGATCAAGGACAAAATGCTGGAGATTCTTTATTCGCAAGCGGCGGTATGGAAACAACTGACTAAGGAACAGCAGACCTGGATTCT
>DYKH01000338.1 GCA_020722685.1 Caldithrix sp.
TACGCGTTGAAAAACAAAAAAGGATGATGGTCAAAAAGACCATCACGGAATCAGAAGGGTTAAATCATGCAAAATCAACGGCGGAAGAGGTTTACACTCGTAGAATTGCTAGTTGTCATCGCCATAATCGCCATTTTAGCAGCGTTGCTGTTCCCGGCACTTGGGAAAACTAAAGAAAAAGCAAAAGCAATTAGCTGTATGAATAACTTGAAACAACTGGGTTATTCGTTCCGTAATTATGTCGATGAAAATAACGGTTATTTTCCGCCGCAAAACTACTATCCCTCCGGTTATTGGTGGGGGTTGCGATTGGCATATACGCAGAATATTAGGGCATGGAATCTGTTTCTATGTCCGTCCGACACAACCCCTACGCCGATGTATTTTCTGGATCCTATAGTGACCCGCCCAACGAGCTATGCCTACGGCATGTTGAATTGTGCGCGGGAGACAATGTTTTGCCGTTCCCCTTCCAGGGTTTGCACCTCGGTGGACTGTGAAACCTGGTACGTTTTTGCTAGCGTCAGCGTCTGGGACACATACAAAGCCTATCGTCATGCCAACGGGACGAACATAGCTTTTGCCGATGGCCATGTGGAATGGGAGCTTACTGCAAAAATATCACCACCGCCAAACTCGTACCCCTGGTCGTTTTTGGCCGAATAATTAAAATTCAAGGCGATAGAAATGCCCAAAAGCCTTATCTCAATGAGCTTGTCGCTGTCAGGAATGATCTTGCCAATGGTGACGCTTGCCGCCTGTTCAGCAATCGTATTGCGTCCAAACCAACAGACAGATGTGGCTAACGGGACAAGGGTTTTCTGGTGTCCTGGGGGACTAAATATCGGCGGACAACACGTGCTGGCGGTCGGACATCCCAATACCCTTGCCCGTGGGGATCGGGCATTGATGCGTTTTGACCTTAGCCACCTGATTAATGAAGGTAAAATCAGGCAAGCCAAGTTATTTTTTGCCATTCCCATGATTTTCGGGCGTTACGATACCAGAAGGCTACAACTGGAACATTTCACAGAAGAGTGCGGCAACTTAGCGCTGCCGGATATCATCAGTCCCTCGGTCGAGCCGTTGAATATGTTCGAGATCGACCGGAAAGGGAAACTACCTGCGGCAATAGTGCTTGACGTAACCGGAGCGGTTAACGCCGATCTGTCCAAAGGATGGAGCAACATCACGTTTCGCATAAAGGATGCCGAGGCGGAAAAACAGGGAAATCCGGATAACGCTCCAACCGGCTCGGCAATCATGGTCGAAAGCATCAAACTGGAAATCCTCAAATAGTCATGTTTAATTTCAAAGATTGCGCATAACAACACAAACTGAGATTAATATAAAAGTTAAAATCAAAGGGGAAAATATGGATTAAGGCAAATCGGAAAACTTAAGTTTAGTTCCAATAACGGAAAACTTTAAATTAAGGCAATAGAAGGCAATAGGTGGCTAAATGGGAAAAATCTTGAATGGAATAATATCCCTGTTCATTGTCAGTAATATCTATGCAGGAATAACAATGGAATCCGGACAACCGTTTCGGGGCGTTGTCGTCCCGGCCAACGCCCCCGGCTCGGTAGTGCTGGCTGCGGGGGCATTGCAGAAATATGTCAACGCGGTATGCGGGGCAGAACTGCCGATTATCACGGAGGGAAAAGAAGTACTGCAAGGGGGGCCATTAATTTATCTTGGGGGGTGCGTGAAAACAGCAGAACATAGAGCTGTGGCAAAGACATTAAAACCAGACGAATTCCAAATATTTTCATTTTCCGGGGGATTGATAATTGCCGGGCACGATTACAATGGCTCACCAGTGTATGGATTGCGTAATCCATGGAACATTCACGAAGTGTGGAACCAGCAATTAAAAATCGGAGCGTTTGGGGAATGCGGAACCCTTTATGGGACATATTATTTTTTGGAGAAATATCTGGGAGTCCGCTGGTACATGCCGGGGCCGCTCGGCGAGGTAATTCCGGAAAGAAAGAACGTCGTCATCCCCGACATTGATTTAAAACGAGCGCCAGCATTCTCCTATCGATATGCCTGGATGTGCGATTTTGCCACGGATCCCGATGGAGCCACGTGGTACCGTCAGGCTGGCTTCGGCGGTCTCTATCCGGTTCAGATCATCGATAGTTTTTATATGTTTTTGAAGTATAAAGAGACCCATCCAGAATATTTTGCCATGGTTGACGGACAACGTGATTTCAGCACGCGATGTGCCGTCGGCGGCGGCGGACACCTGTGTTTGTCAAACCCGGATGTCGTCAAGCAATGGGCGGCGGATATTGATGTCTATTTCAAAACGCATCCAGAAGTCGGTATTTTCCCACTAGTCCCGAATGACGGATTGAGTAAGATCTGCGGATGTCCTAAATGCCAAGCCGACAACATGGAAGGCAAACCGCGCAGTGGCCGTTTCTCCAACCACATTTGGAAATTTGTCGATAGCGTCGCATCGGAAGTGGCAAAAACCCATCCTGACAAATATATCGGCTGTCTGGCTTACGATACTTACGCCGAACCGCCGGAATCGATTAAGCGGTTACAGCCGAATGTGGTGGTGATGATCTGCAAGTCACGCGGAATGTTCGCCGGGAACAAGTTTCGGAATGACTTCCGCCGGCGTGTCAAGGGTTGGCAGGAAAAGACTTCACAGAAGATCTATTTCTGGGACTATTATCTGTATACATGGCTGCCATGGCGCAATCTGCCAGTGTTTTTCCCGGAACAGATCAAAGAAGATGTAAACTATATGTTGTCTATCGGCAGCCCTGGCGAATTTATTGAATCAGAGTCGTGGTTCAATAAAGACGCGCATAAAATGCTATATCCAGCCATGCAGCATTTAAATCTCTATCTGACTGGCAAGCTCTACTGGGAACCGGATCTTGATTTGCAGGCTGTCCTGCGCGAATATTATGAATTGTTCTACGGCCCGTCCGCCAAGCCGATGCGGCAGTTCTGGGAATTGTCAGCCAGTTCCTTTGCGGCGGCCTGCGCCAAGGCCTCTGACGCAGAGGAACAAACTGAGGTTCTTCCGGGAAATGCCTTTCCCAGACCTGTTCTTGATCAGCTGGCCGGGTTTCTGGCTCAGGCGGAAGCCGCAGCAACGGCAGATTCCGTCTACCGGAAACGGATCCAACTGGTGGCCTCGGAATTCAATGCCGGACGGCGAACCTTGATCCGGCAAATCCGCAAAGAATGCCCACAATTCCAAGTGCCTAAAGTGGAGAATAGCGACTTTGCCACAGTCACGCAGTGTAAACCGCAACAGTTTGTCAGCAAGACCGGGGAATCAGTTCCGACAGCAACATGGCTCTATGCTGGCTGGGACAACAAAAACCTGTATCTAACCTTCATCTGTTTCGAGCCTGAAATCGCCAAGCTGAAAACGGTCACGAAGAACCGCGATCAGGAGCGGATTTGGAATGACGACAGCATCGAGATCTTTATCACGCCGGATACTGGAAAGGGCGGCAAATATTTCCAGTTCATCGTCAATGCCCAAGGCAACCAGTGGGATGGCGTTCATGCTCCCGACGCAAGGCAGGCGGATGTTTCCTGGAACAGCGGCTTTACTGCCGAATCCAAGGTCGAGGAAAAGCGGTGGATTGTCCAGGTCGCCATTCCATTACGGGATATTGGAGTCGAGGGATTTCCGGACGGAAAAAACCTCGGCGTTAACTTTTTCCGTAACCATGCCTCTGGCGGAGCGGGAGAAATCAGTTGTTGGTCCCCGGTTTTCAACGGACGTAACCTCACGCCGGAATATTTCGGGACGCTTACACTGGGACAGTAGAGTTTGACAATCCGGCATGGGCTTGGGGCATGAAACCAATCGGGCACCTGCCCGGGATTGAACAAGGATATCGGTGCCAGTATAAATTAACCCTTGCAATATAGAGTATTGCAGTTAT
>DYKH01000339.1 GCA_020722685.1 Caldithrix sp.
GCCTACGGCAAGTCAACGCTGGTCAACGTGCTCCGGGCCCTTCGCGACAACAACCCCAAGCTGATTCGGGCCAGAAAGACCTTGGGTGCTGTCGCCGCACCGGAGGCCGTCATTGTCGTTGACGGTGAGAACCACGTTTTCAACGACACCCGGTGGAACAAACCTTGCCCAACGATCCAGATTTTCGACACGTCTTTCATCCATGAAAACATCCTTGCCCACGAGATCGGGCACGAGCACAAGAAGAACATTCACAGGATCATCATCGGCGCGGCGGGTATCAAGCTCGTCGAAGAATTGGCCTCGCTAAAGACAAAGGAGAAGGCCGAGAGCCAGAAAGTCACCGATCTTGTCAGGCAGTTCAACAGGGGAGGGTTCACGCTTTCAATGGACGCCTTCCTTGCCATTGCGCCCGCAGAGGAAACCACCGTCAACGGCCGGATCCAGAAGCTTGAGCAGGACATCAAGTCGAAGGAAACGGAGGCTGTTGTTCAAAAGCTCGTTTTTCCCCGACAGATTGTGCCGCCATCGTATGACTTGACCACAGCAAAGACTCTCGCCGAGAAGAAACTCGCCGCCGCCCACGAGGTAGCGGAAAAGAAGGTGCTTGCCCACATTGACCGTAACTTCAAGGACAAGACACAGGCTCGACGGTTTATCCGGCAAGGTATGGACCAGATTCAGGCTGATTGCCCGCTATGCGGCCAAGACCTTAAGAACGCCACCGACCTTTTGAAGGCATATCGGGAGTTTTTCGACGAGGCGTTCCGCGCATATCAGCAAGGCGTTGCCGGGCAGATTGCATCACTTGCCAAATGGAATCTCGACAATGACCTTACGGCCCTTGCTTCGACCCACAACGCCAACCTTGCGACTGTTCGCCAGTGGGAACCGTATCTTGGTTCATCGACGCTGCCCGATCTGGCCGAGACCGTTGACAAGTGCAGGGCGAGTTGCGCGGCTCTCAAGGACGCAGTACGGGCCGAACTGGAAAAGAAGCAGACGGACCCGAACGCGGACGCCGACCTTTCGCGGTTTGTTGCGTTTGCCGATGAACTCGCCACACTGAAGGCGGCAGTCGAACAGTACAATGCCGAAGTCATCCAACGGACCGACAAGGCGAAGAAATACCTTGCCGACCTGCCAAAGTCGGACGTTGCGGCCATACGTGCGGCGCTGGCAAAGGAGCAGGAAATCAAGAAGCGATTCGCCCCGGAATGGAAGAGGTGGGCAACCGACTATCCCAACGCCAAGAAGGAATCCGACGACCTCCAAGTGCAGAAGGACGCCAAGCAGAAGGAGCTGGAGGACTACGGCAAGACCATCTTTGACACGTATCAGAAGCGGATCAATGAATTGCTCGTCAGATTGGGGACCGATTTTGTTATCACCGGCTTGACCGGGAAAACGGACGAGCGAGCCAATGAGAGCTACAGCGATTTCGGCTTCCTGATCCTTCAGCAGACGGTTCCGCTAACAGCCCGGCAGGACGATGCGCCGTGCTTCAAGAATACGTTGAGCGAGGGCGACAAGAGTACGCTTGCTTTCACGTTCTTCATGGCGGCAATCGAAAAGATGCTGGACCTCGACAAGCAGATTATCGTCTTTGACGATCCGCTCTCAAGCCTTGACGAAACCCGGCGTGAGGCAACCGCCAGTTTGTTGCTGGAATTGTCGCCGAAGGTGGACCAGCTAAACGTGTTCACCCACAAGAAGGATTTCGTCTTCATGCTTTGCGACAAGATCACGGACAACAAGACGCTTCAAGTTCGCTCCGACAAGACAAACGGCAGCCAGCTCGCCGTCTTCGATGTTGAGGAAGACCGCAAGGGCGATCATGTACGGCTGATTGAAGGCATGGGGCGCTACCTTGTCGAAGATTTCGGTCCGACACCGGATGCCATGCAGGGCAATTTGCGGAAGCTTTTCGAGACGGTCGTGAAGACGAAATACTACCGGGCACTTGCGGCGGACATTAAGGTCAATCACGGCTTGGCTTCGCTTTTGACGACGCTATTCAATGCCAATCTTCTCGACGCGGGACTGAAGCCTCGGCTGTTTGATATATGCTCAGTTGCCAACAGTTCCCATCACGGCAAAATCGTTGATGCCACGCCGAAGAAGCTAACTCGGGACGAGCTTCTTCCGCTCATCCGTGAGGCGCTTGAGTTGGTTCACAAGGTCTAATGATGAAGACGATCAAAGACATGCCTGAGCACAGCCGCCCGCGCGAAAAGCTGCGGGAACGGGGCGCTTGCGCGTTGACGGACGAAGAACTCGTTGCCGCGATTCTCGGGATGGGGACCGCGGGTGTTGATGTGCGCACCATCGCCCATCAGGTGGCCGGACTGATACGAGAGCACAAGACCGCGCTCACGCTTGACCATTTGCTTGCCGTCCCCGGAGTCGGGCTTGCCAAGGCCGGGCAGATACTCTCCGCCTTTGAACTTGCCCGCCGCCACCTAATCAAGGACACCACCAAGATAACTACGGCCTCGGACACCCTTCCACTACTAGCCGAAATAGCCGGAAAGACTCAGGAACATTTCATCTGCTTTTCACTGAACGGCGCTAATGAAGTCATCGAGAAGCGGACCGTAACCATCGGCCTCCTCGACCGGAGCCAGGTTCACCCGCGCGAAGTCTTCGCCGATGTTATTGCAGACCGCGCCGCCGCCGTCATCTTCGCCCACAACCACCCATCCGGCGACCCCAAACCGAGCGATGCCGACCTCGCCATTCACGAGCAACTCACCCAGGCCGCCAAGATTCTCGGCATTCGCGTCTTGGACCATATCATTATCGGGAAGACCGGCCACTACAGTTTTCAAGAAATGGGAATTATAAGATGAAACGAAATATCTCCGCAGGAGTGGACATAGGGGCCAGGACGATTGACATGGTTCTTCTGGAGGATCGAAAGATTCTTGACAGCGTGGTGCTCTCTTCGGGTGCGAGGCCGCACGACAGGGCTGGGAAGGCTTTCGACGACATGTTGAAGAAAAACAAGTTGAAACGGAAGGATATCCGTGGCACAGTCTCCACCGGTTACGGCCGAAACCACTTCCCATACTCCGACGAGGCCGTGTCTGAAATCACATGCCATGCGGCTGGGGCGGCATACTTCTTTTCAAATCCCGGGCTCGTGATTGACATAGGAGGTCAGGACTCGAAGGCGATACTTTGCGACGGGAATGGACGGGTGAAGGATTTCGCGATGAACGACAGATGCGCAGCGGGCACGGGGCGCTTCATCGAGATGGTAATGGATATCCTCGACTTGAAGATCGGGGACATATCCGGGATATCATACCGCCGCTTCAAGGGCTGCGAGATAAGCTCGATGTGCGCGGTCTTCGCAGAATCCGAGATCATCGGCCTCCTGCAAAACAATGTCGGACAGGAGCAGATAATCCGTGGGGTGTTCAAAGCTGTGGCGCGCCGGATGCTCTCAATGATGGGCGCCTCGTTCAAGTCCGACAGAGTCGTGTTCACTGGAGGCGTCGCCAAGATCAGAGGAGCTGTGGAGGCGCTGGAGGAGGAGATCGGCTCCAAGCTAAAAATCCCGGAGAACCCCCAGATCACCGGCGCTCTTGGCGCCGCGATAATCGCATGCGGACTCTCCTGATGGCCTTCTCACGTATCCGACAGCTGTCGCATTGCCCGCATGGAGAGCCGTCCGGAGCCGGATCGTAGCAGCTCGATGTCTCGGCGATGTCCACTCCGGGGGAGAGGGCGAATTTGACTATCTGCCACTTCTCCATTCGCTGGAGCGGAGCGCGTATCCTGATTTTTACTTTCTCAATTCCGGCCCTGGTCCCGAGATTGGCCGTCCTCTCGAAGGAATGGCTGGAATTCCAAGACGATGAACATATATTAGCCCGTTTTTCGCGCGAAAAACGGGCTTTAGCCCAAATTTCTTCGTTTTCC
>DYKH01000340.1 GCA_020722685.1 Caldithrix sp.
CTTATAACACTAAATCTTCCTGACCTTGCTAAGGGAGTAAAGCCTGGAATAAATCGAAATGAAGTTTATGCGTTGTCTATCTCAGTTCCCACCCTCCCCGAACAGCGTCGCATCGTAGCCATCCTCGACGAAGCCTTTGAAGGCATAGCGACCGCAAAAGCAAACGCCGATAAGAATCTCCAGAATGCCCGTGAGATCTTTGAGAGCCATCTGAATGCGGTGTTTTCGCAGCGGGGTGAGGGGTGGATTGATGAAACATTGGGGCAAATCACAAAATTTATTGACTATCGAGGTAGGACGCCCGATAAGACAGAATATGGTTTGCGACTAATTACGGCAAAAAATGTCAAGATGGGTTACTTACAGCCGAAACCGATGGAATTTGTGGCACCAGAATCCTACGAATCTTGGATGACTCGCGGAATACCTAAGCTTGGCGACGTTTTATTTACTACCGAGGCACCATTAGCAAATATCGCTCAACTCGACATAGAAGAAAAAGTCGTTTTCGCGCAACGCATAATTATCATGCAGCCAGACCATAAAAGGCTTTGCAGCGCTTTCCTAAAATATTTGCTTATGTCTTTTCCAGTTCAGCAGCGTATTCATGCTATGGGAACTGGAGCGACGGTGAAGGGTATTAAGGCGCGGCTGCTAAAACTGATAGAAATATCTTTCCCATCACTCTCAGAACAACAACATATTGTCGCCACCCTCGATAGTTTGCGTGAAGAAACTCAACGCCTCGAATCCCTCTACCAACACAAACTTGCCGCCCTCGATGAACTAAAACAATCCCTCCTACACCAAGCCTTTAACGGCGACCTATAGGACTCCGCCATGAATGAAGCCGACACCCGCGCCCAACTGGTAGATCCCGCCCTCAAGGCCGCTGGCTGGGGTGTGGTGGAGGGCAGTCGCGTCCTGCGGGAGTATCGAATCACTCAGGGGCGGTTACAAGGTGTCGGACAACGCGGCAAGCCGGAAATTGCCGACTACGTGCTGGAGTACCGCAACGAGAAGCTCGCCATCGTCGAAGCCAAGCGCCGCGATCTGCCCCATACCGAAGGAGTGATGCAGGCCAAGCAATACGCACTGAAGATGGCCATACGCTTCACCTATGCCACCAATGGTCAATCCCTCTATGGGATGGATATGGAAACGGGTAGCGAGGGCGACATCACCCGCTATCCCACCCCCGAAGAACTCTGGAATCAAACCCATGCCGTAGAAAATGCCTGGCGGGATCGTTTTGCCGCCATTCCGTTTGAAAGCGTCGGCGGATCATTCCAGCCCCGCTACTATCAGGAGACCGCCGTACAGCGCGTTCTGGAAGCTATTGCACAGGGACAGGAGCGCATCCTCCTGACGCTGGCTACCGGCACCGGCAAAACCTTCATTGCTTTTCAGATCGCCTGGAAACTCTTTCAGGCCCGCTGGAACCTCTCCCGCGAACCCAGTCGCAGGCCACGTATTCTTTTTCTTGCGGACAGGAATATCCTCGCCAATCAGGCATTCAATGCCTTCAACGCTTTCCCCGAAGATGCCCTGGTGCGGATTGCTCCTGAGGATATCCGCAAGAAAGGCCGCGTCCCCACCAACGGCAGTATCTTTTTCAGCATCTTCCAGACCTTCATGAGTGGCCCCGGTGAAACACCGTACTTTGGGGACTATCCGCCGGACTTTTTCGACTTCATCGTGGTGGATGAATGTCACCGGGGCGGCGCCAAGGACGAAAGCAGCTGGCGCGGCATCCTCGAATACTTTGCGCCTGCGGTACAGTTGGGCCTCACCGCCACCCCCAAGCGCAACGACAACGTGGACACCTATGCGTACTTTGGAGCGCCGGTCTATATCTACAGTCTCAAGGACGGCATCAATGACGGTTTTCTGACCCCTTTCAAGGTCAAGCAATTCGCCACCACCATCGACGAATACATGTACACCCCCGATGATGATCTCATCGAAGGCGAAATCCAGCGCGGCAAGACCTATCTGGAAAAAGACTTCAATCGCAAAATCGTCATCCTCGAGCGCGAACGCTATCGGGTAAAGCTCTTCATGAGCCACATCGACCAGCGCGAGAAGACCTTGGTGTTCTGTGCCAATCAGGAGCATGCCGCCCTGGTGCGGGACATCATCAATCAGGAAAAGACCAGCACCGATCCCATCTACTGTGTCCGCGTCACGGCCAATGACGGCAGCATGGGCGATCAGTATCTGAAAGACTTCCAGGACAACGAAAAAAATATCCCCACCATTCTGACCACCAGCCAAAAGCTGAGCACCGGTGTTGATGCCAGGAACATTCGTAATATTGTTCTGCTTCGCCAAATCAACAGCATGATCGAATTCAAACAGATTATCGGTCGGGGCACCCGGCTGTATGAGGGGAAGGACTTTTTCACCGTCTATGACTTCGTGAAGGCGCATCATCATTTTGGAGATCCGGAATGGGATGGCGAGCCGCTGGAACCGGAACCTACAGGGGGAAGCGGCGAAGTGCGGGAACCCCGGCTACCTCTACCGCCGACCGAGCGGCCCGTCAAAATCCGGGTGAAGCTGCGGGACGGGAAGGAGCGCAGCATCCAGAGCATATCCTCTACCATCTATTTCGGACCCGATGGCAACCCCGTTACGGCAGCTCAGTTTCTGGAAGGGCTCTTTGGCACACTGCCGGAGTTCTTCAAGGATGAGGACGGACTTCGCCAGATATGGAGCGATCCTGAGACGCGGAAGAGCTTTCTGCAGGGACTGGCCGAGAAGGGCTACAACCGGGAACTGCTCATGGAAATGCAGCAAATCATCGACGCGCAGAATAGCGACCTGTATGACGTATTGGCTTATGTGGCTTTTGCCTTGCAGCCGGTTCCCAGATCAGAGCGGGCTGAACACGCCAAGCAGAGTATGGACCAACAGTTCACCGACAAACAGCGGGCCTTTCTGGACTTTGTTTTGGCGCAATACGTGAAAGTGGGAGATGCAGAATTGGATACCGAAAAATTATCGCCTTTACTCCGGCTGAGGTACAACAACGCCATCGCCGATGCGTTTGCGGAGCTGGGCACCCCGGTACAGATAAGGGAAGTGTTCAGCGGGTTTCAGCGGTATTTGTATGATGAACGGCAAAGGGAATAAAGATGAGCGTAACGGACAAAAAATGGCGTGCTGTCATAGATGAGGTGTTGGCGGAATCATCTATGCCGTTACACTACACTGACATTGCGGAGCGTATTGTCGAAAGAAAACTTAGGATCAATCTGGGCGCTACTCCAGCGGCTACTGTGAACGCTCAGATATCTCGTTCTATCAAACATGAGGGCTCAGATTCGCCATACGTGCGAGTGGATCGGGGGGTTTTTGCGTTAAAGAGCATGATTGGTGAGAACCCAACAGCTTTTCCCCAGGGTGCAGAGAATGCAAACGCTGAGGTGGATGAATATCAATATGATATTATCACTTCTTTCGGGATGTTCTGGCGCCGTGACAATGTAGAATGGAATGCAATGCCCAAACTTTACGGGGTCCAACAGATAGGTGCTGACTCTGTAGACTTCTGCAGGCAAATTGGCATCTATCTACTGTATGACGGCAGAGAGGTCATTTACGTTGGACGTAGCACTGATCGTCCCTTAGGGCGACGACTTTACGAGCATACTACTGATCGTATGGCTACAAGATGGGATCGGTTTTCGTGGTTCGGTTTGCTTCCTGTATCCGAAACCGGCAGCATCGGGGTTATGCCAGTGACATATCCAGCGGAAAAGCTGATTCCTGCATTGGAAGCAATTCTTATTGAGGCCCTGGAACCACGGCAAAATCGAAAGCGTGGGGATGATCTTGCGGCAGTGGAGTATAGCCAGAAGACTGACCCAGATATTGACAAGAGAAAGGCTAAAGCCCTTATCGATAGGATATAGTATGG
>DYKH01000341.1 GCA_020722685.1 Caldithrix sp.
GATCAGATACACGATACTCACCTCTTCTTATTCGATCCTGAATCTCAGGCAATGACATCATTGGCTTTCTTCTTCCTTGGGAGTATCTTGACAAACTTGCCATCGGTTGGCACTATTTCTCGGACGGAGCCTGAAACCCAATTACAGGAATGCCTATGAAAACTACTGACCTCTTCAGAATGATGTTAAATGGGTACCGCGATTCTTGTGGATTTCTGTGGACTCCTCTTGCATGATGCTATACCGCTTCACTTCCAAATAAAATGCTTTGAAGCTGATGGCCATTAGACCGGCAAGCAGGTTCGGGTCCATTTTCTGACTGACAATTTGCGCTATCTTGTCCTGTGGCTCGCTGGCAGAATAGAGCAGCATCAAGGCCAAGGCCATTCTTTGCGGCAGCAGCGGAACGAGACTTTGCAAGCTAGAGCCAAGGATGGTTTCAGCGCTGAGATCAAAATAATGGGCGAATTGCTTGAGATGCTCCAATTGCAGGCCCAAAATGAGCCCGGCTACTTGGCCATACTTTTTTTCTTCTACCAGCTTCAGCGCTTCCAAGCCAAACCGAGCGTCGCTCTCGCTGCGGGCAAAATCCTTCAGGATATTCAGCAGCTCCGTTTGGCCTTCCTCCAATGCATGCGCAGGGCTCTCGGAATTCAATCGTTTGGCCAGGGACAGCGCTCTCTCCTTTTGCTTTTCCTTGGAGGAAGCAATGAAAATCTCATATACCGGCATGGTGAGGGAAAACCAGCGATTTTGCGGGTGCGGTTGGTTCTGCTCCACCGCCTCCTTGGCATCCAGATAAATCTGCTCGAAATCCTGATAATCAAACGTATTCAGCAAGTGCTGAATGACGATGTCCAAAGCATTATCGTCTTCCCACTCAAAGCCGTGCCGAACGGCTTGCCGCAAGTAGCCAGAGGCGCGTCCCATATAGCCGACCAGATATGCAGCAACGGCTGCCAAAAAGTAGATTTCTTCGTCCACGGAATTGCGCTTTTGGGCAGAATCGAAATGCTGGAGTGCCTGGTGAAACCGTCCCCTGAGTAACTCCGCCTCACCGCGAGCCGCTAAGGTCGGCTTGAAATTGGCAGCCAGAAGCGAGCGATAGATAGCCCTTGCCTCATCGCCCCGTTCCAGTCCCAAATAACTCCGAGCAAGCAGAATCAGCGGCTCGGAATGATTCGGCTCGCGCTTGACGGCGCTTTTGAGCACCGCCACCGCCTCGGCGAACTTTTGCTGCTGCAAGAGCGCTCTGGCTTCGACAAGCAATAGATTAGAGCTTGCGACTTGTTTCCTATCATCAGCCAATCAATCTCTTCCTTTGCTCAATTCTGCCGCTGCGCCGCAACAAAAAAATCAAAATAATGGGAACCAAAATAACTTTGTCACTCTCTATTCTGCCCTACACCCTGATTTGCGCGCTTCTTTTTTCCGACCGATACAATCGAACCTTCGGGGGCATCACACCTATTGTTGCTAAACATGTCACACTTGCTTGACGTGGCTCCCCACTCTTGGCACTTGACGCTATGCGCTTGGCGCGTTGCGCTTTGCTCTTCTGTGCCCATATCGACTTGCAGCCGCGGTTGAAACACTATTTGTTTGCCAGCATCCAGTCATAGATCATCCGCGAAAGATCGGCCATGACGGCAGAGCTTTTCGCCTGTTCCGCCACGCCTTCGGACAACAGAACGAGGATGTACCTTCGCCCGTCCGGCAGAAAGATGATCCCCGCGTCATGATTGATCTTGCTGATGGAGCCGGTCTTGTGCGCCACCTTCACTTCTGCCGGCAGCTTGGCTGGAATCCGATCGCGATACTTTTGCTCCAACATGATAGCGATCATTTGGTCGCAAGCTTCTGCCGAAACGACTCTTTTTTCCGCTATGGCCTCAAGGAGGATCAAGAGATCCAAAGCATCCGTCGCATTGTGCAAGCCGAGATCGTAAGCTTTCAGGTCCTCAACCCCGCGTAGAACCTGAATGTGTTCGGCGCCCAGTTCACGCATGCTGGCGGTAATCTGCTTGGCGCCCACTTTTTCAATGAGAAGATTTGCCGCCAAATTACTGCTGATGGTGATCATGTGGTAAACAAGATCACGGATGGCCACCTTGGCGCCCAGCTCTTGCTCGCCGACGAACTCGTTGGACTTTTTGCTCAAATCCAGCGAATAGGGACTGCCATCCACGATGCTGTTGAATTCGTTGGTTAGCAGGATCGAGTCCTGCAAGGAGAAAGCGCCGGCGCTCGCCTGTTTGAACACCTCGATCATCACCGGCACTTTCATGGTGCTGGCGGCATGCATCATTCTTCGCTCATTCAGAAAAAGGCTTGCACCGGTTTGCAAATCTTTGAAAGCTACTGCATAATCACCTTGTTCTTTGGCCAATCTTTGCAGAATCCTGTCTTTCAGCGGCTGCATTGGAGAGGAAGCTCGAGGTTGGAAGTTAGCCATGGATTGCACAACCAAACAAAGGCAAACGACGAAAATACATGCTAAACGCATGAGACCTGCACTCCACGACAAGTGATACACAGCTATTGAGCCTGTAAGCCGATGCCCTGGCTGTCAGAAGTCGTCATCCAATCATAAATCATACGCGAGATGTCAGCCATCACCGTTAGGCAGCGCTGATGGCTCGACACCCCTTGGGACAGAATGGCCAAGATGTATGCCCGTCCATCGGGAAGAAAGACAATCCCGGCGTCATGGTACAAACGGTTCATGGTGCCGGTCTTGTGTGCGACTCGTGCTTCAGCAGGAAGCTTGGCCGGGATGCGATCACGGTGTTTCTGCTGCAAGAGAATATCAATCATTTGATCACAGGCTTCGACGGAAACCACTTTCTTTTCCACGATTGCATCGAGAATAACCATCAAGTCGTGGGCGCTGGTCATGTTGTCCTGCCCGCGGGCGCGGGCGACCGAATCCAACACGCCATTGACCACCTGCGTGTCCAATACGCCCATCTCTCTGATGGTTTCGTTAATGCTTTCCGGCCCCAGTTTGTCAATCAACAAATTGGTGGCAAGGTTGCTGCTCACGGTGATCATATAGTAGACGAGATCGTAAACGCTCACTTTCTTATTGAAACGGCGCTCAACGTACAAGTAGGGTCGCCTGCGGAAATACAAAGTGTAACTGGAGCCGTCCACCATGCTGGTAAACTGGTTGGTCACTAGCATGGAATCCTCGAAACTCAGTGAGCCTTCTTGCACTTGCCTGAATGCCTCGATCATCACCGGAATTTTGATGGTGCTGGCGGCGGGAATGAGTTTGCGCTCGTTAATGCATAATGTGTCGCCGGTTTGTAGGTCTTTGAAGGCAACCGCATAGGTCCCGCGCTCACGGGCAAGTTTTTTGTCTATTTGTTCTTGCAGGGATTCTAAATTTGTCGCTGCCAAATAAGGACTGACAGCGAAAGACTGCGCAGCATCCAAGAAACACGCAACAACAAGAGCCTGGTAAATTGCAGAAACAATCCGAAACGAAAATCTTTCTCTCTCCATCACATCCCAAAGCTATGTTCAAAATTGCCGATTAAAACCAACCTTTCATGCTAAACAGTCAACTCAACTCGAAGCCTTAGCACCGGGCTCGGAGTCATCAATGGCGCGCTTGATTGGCAACGATTCCGTCTCACCCAATTTTGGCGAAAATTTCCTCCGGCTGCGGGAATCGTCCGGTCGCTTTTTTGGAAAAAATCAGCTTGCCATCCTTGACGACTTCAAACACACCGCCACTGGAAGAAATCATCTCCGCGTCTATGCCATATTTCTTTTTTATTGCTTCGGCTAACCTAGCCGCAGTCGGACCGTAGTTTCAGACTGCGCAGTATTCGATGGAAATTTTCATGCATCATCTCCTAACCCGGACAAGCCGGAACCAAAAATGGATAATAGGTCAAACTTAAATTGG
>DYKH01000342.1 GCA_020722685.1 Caldithrix sp.
ATCTTGAAAAGAATTCATGCAACTAATTATACCACAAATGTTAAAAAAAGTCAAAACCCCCTTTTATCTTTTTTCTATCACTTTTCCAGGAATTATTTAACTGTCCACTTGATGCTTGTGGACCACGATTGTCCCGGCGCGAGTTTAACTTTGCCGAAGATTGGCTCGAAGGTGGAAAATTTCTGTTTTCCGGAGTCCCAGAATACGAAACAGTGCAGTTTATCCTTGTCTAGCACCGAGAACTCAACTTGGTCTTTGAGCCATGGGGCGGAGAAAGTCACGTTCGGCGAGCTTGTTACCAGCGAAGCTTCCATGGTGAATGCTTTTTCCAGGTTTGGGTCCGGCTTTGCCGCATAACGGTATAGCTTTTGGGTGAACACTCGCTCAAACCTCGCATCTCCGCTAACTGCCAGCCCGCGTTTTTGATCGACAATACCCATGAACGTAATCACGTTATGGCAGCGACTCGAGAATTCCACCTCCGCGCCAGTGGTGTTGCTTAGCGTTGTGGTGATTGAGAACCCACCCTTGCCGTTGAAGTCGTAAGTTTTCCGCAGAATCACGCCTTTGAGTGAGCCACTGTCTTCGAGTTCCAGTTCATGTTTAAACTCTATCTGCAGACCGTCATCGGTTTTTGTTTGCTTAACGAATTCGTAAGGCGACTTTATGAAGGAAACAGCGACCGCCGATTGTGGCCACCAGAACGCGTCAGCGCCGATATGACCTTCACTGCCGTCCACGAATTTTTCCATTCCCCTGCCCCATGATTTGATCATGGCCCCTTCTGCTGGGGCCAGTATGGCTTTTTCTCCGCCAAAACTGAGTTCCAACGCTGTTGCCCCTGCGAATTTCGCAACCTGGCATTTGACACCATTGTTTTCCATATTCGCCATTCCGGAGTAATCCGGTAATTTCGCGTCCGTGGCCATCTTGAGCCCGCTGGATTCTTGGTATTTATTTTCCCAGTCCAATGTTTTTTGGATTTCCGGCAGACGTTTTTTCATTTCCGCCTTGATTTCGCTTTGGCTGATGGCAGTGCCGTAATTGGCTTCAGTGTCAAATGCTTCGATCACGTAGAATGCCCAGCGCAACGCGCCAACATGGAGGACGATCCCTTCGGCTAATTCTGTCCCGGTGAAATATTGCCTAGCACTATCTTTTTCCGAACCAAACAGCGACGTTGTCCAATTGAGTAGCTGACTCCATGACCCACTTTCGGTGCTTGGGATGAAACATCGTTGCAGCAGCGGTTGGCTGACTACGTATTTTCCCTCCGGCTCAAGACCGGGTAGCGACATTTTGACGAATGCCTCGCCTTTTTGCCAGAAATCACCAATGGCGACCAGTCGTTTGCCGTTTAGTAGAAAAGACTCTGACTGTATGATTTTTGCAGTTTTCAGCCCCGGCAACTTTTCTAAAAAATTGCCACCCTCGCTCCAATATTCAGGTAGGTTGCTAACGGGCAATGGCGTAAGCGATTCGATTTTGACATTTCTTAGGCGCTCGCCATCGAATACGAAATCCTCGTAAGTGGCAATGTCCCGGTTCGCCAACTTGACGGCGTTCCACCATCGCGCATCATAGCCACGTGGCATGTAATATGTGAACGCACCTTCCCATCCGTTGACAAAATAGCACAAGATCTCGAATGCCAACGCTTCCGGCTCTGTCACCCACGTATCGCATTGCAGCCCGTGTGGGAAGGCAATCAGCTTAGGCTGTTTTGCCTTGTCCTTAACATGCTCCGCCACGAAACGTTGGTTGGCTTTGCCTCCTTCATGGGTGATCAGGTGAACCCCGGTGTTATAGATATATGGTTTGCTGAAGTCAAAGAATATATACGGTCCCCAAGATTCGATGACCGGCAATTTATCCAGATAATCAATCGGGTTGTATTGAGGACACTCCTCGGAATTGCCCTTCTCTGTCAGTTGACTCCAAGCGATTTCCGGGATGAAGAGCGATTTCTTGCCGGATTCCTTGCCGATCTTTTCGCAACTCTGATTGAGCGTTTCCATTAACTTGCCGTGCTGCCAAGAGCGGAATGCTATCCATTTCTCGCGGTATTTAACTATCACGTCCTTTGGCCAGACTGCGTCCACTTCTGTCTTGGGCAGACCACTGTGCTTAATGAACTCATCTTTGCAGCGATCGCAGAAGCAACCCTTGAAATTGAACATGTATGGTTCCCAATTGGACATGATATTGTCACAGATGTCGTTTTTGACCAAATACTCCCGGATCATTGTTTCGACTTGATTTCGGTAATACTCGCCGCGTTGGTAAACCTCCACAGGGCAAATGGCCTTGTCGGGGTTGCTATAGTAAGTCCCGTCAGCCATTTTGAACATCACCGATTCCGTTTTGTCGTTTTTGCCAATCCGGTAACCGTTGCAGAGGTAGAAGGGTTGGGCATAACGCTCGATTCCCGTCTTTTTCAATGCTGTTCGGACTTGCGCGGTAAATGCTCCATGAACGGCATTGAATCCGGTGTTGGCGTAAAAATCAGCGAATGCGTTGACCGCTTCCGATGTGGTGAAGTTTGCCTCACGGGCGAACATCGCCGCAGTCTTGAAGCGCTTGGGGCGCGGAATTCTTCCGAGACTTTCGATCACCTTGATGTCGAACAAACACCAATCGCTGTCTATGCCATCGTCCACAAAACGATATGCGCCTTGAAAAAAATTACCAGACGCGGCATTGGTCCTGATTAGGAATGAAAGAGCGCTCCAAGTGGTGAAAGCGTTGGGTTTGACGCAATCTTGAAAATGCAGGATCAATGTTTTATAAATCACGTAATCCCGACCGTTCTCGTGGAGATCTTCACGCGACTCGATGAGTAGATCTTCACGGGTGCCAAGCAATTCGATCTCTTTGGGCAATTTCAAATAGATGTAGGGTTTCCTTAGCTTGGCGCCACTGTTGTCACGGCAGGCGATGAGCGCTATGCCCGGCTCACCTGTGGACAAATAGAATGTATTGTCAAGACAGGCAATGGGAGTCAATAACGGGGTCACGGCGGAATCCATTTTAACGAGTCGCAACTGGACATCATCAACAAATGCCTCGCCACAACCATACAACTTCAGCATAATTCTTATCTGACTGGCATCATTGGGAATACGAATAAGGATATGATGTTCGCTCCAGGATTTGCCTAGAGAGAAATGCTTGTTGAGGGAATTATCTACGCCCACTTGCTGGCCTTTGCTGTCATAAAAACTGGCAAGTGCAACAAATGCGTTCACACCAGGAACCCCACTGGCGATTGCGCCACGGATTTTGAAAGATAGATCGTAGTTTTGCCCCGGCGTTATATCCGGGACGCGCATGTTATAAGCGAAACCGTTGGACATCATTGGCTCGCCCTTTTCCGGAGCGAAGCGTGCTTTGTGGATTTCGAGCGGGGTGATATAATGCGCGCAACGTTGACCGTCGCTGGGATTGTCAGTCGTGGTCGTGGTGATTGCGATATCCTTGTTTTTTTCCCGGAAGGCGCTGGTCGCCTCCGCTTTGCCAAAAGGCGCATGGGCGTGCCAAGAGCGGCTCCAGCCACCACTCTTTACCGGACTGCCATTTTCGTCTACCACTTCAAATGAGCCGTTTTTAATTAAATTGGGTCCGGTGGTGCTCTGGACCATCGGCTTACACTTGGAAAAATCAACACCGACCCCGCCGGAGTCAAGCGTTGTGTCAGCATTAAGAATTAATCCAAAAATTAGTCCGAGTGCGACAGCTGACAGTTTTCTGATCATGCTTGCTCCTTATGTTCAATGATAGGAATTTCGATTTTCAGATTGAGGAAAATAGAACATGGGCGGTAAAAATCAAGTCTGGAGGGCAGATTCGGAATATTTTCCATCCCCTAACCCGTTTTTCGCGCGGAAAACGGGCTTTAGCCCAAATTTCTTCAGATTAC
>DYKH01000343.1 GCA_020722685.1 Caldithrix sp.
GGAGGCTACGCCGCTCACAGTTCAAACAAGGCTTCGGAAAATGGCGGCTAGTCTGGGGTCTTCAGTAGCAGAAGCTTGCCACCTCATAAAACAGGCCTCCAGCACTTATTAAGGATATGCCACAATGAAATACAAAGAATTAGTCAAGAAGGCCAGCATCTCACAGACTGTGCTGGAACGTAAACAGGAAATGGAGAAGCTGGCCACCGTTCGGAAGTATATGGACTACGGGTTAAGTTTTGACACTGCCTCTGCGTTGGTCAAGAGTTCTGCGGCGGTAGGGGCAGCAGCTAAAGCAGCTCAAGCAGCTCCTGAGCTATCTAAACTGGAGCAATACGCGAAAGAGACCGGAGCTCTCCATAAGATAGTATCCGACGTTACCGGTATGGGGGAAAAAGCCGTCTCCTCCGTTCGCAGCGTAGCTGAGGCCGCTGGCGTGGGCAAAAAAAAGGAGAGTACTCTGGGCAAAAATTTAGCCATAGGTTCCGGTGCAGCTGGCCTAGCTGGCTTGGCGGGTCTTTCCATTGGCATGAACCACTCCCGTGATAAAAAACGGATGCCCGATTATGGCCAGGAATAAAGTAGAGCAGCTCGTCAAGATCGCCCGAACCGAAATTCACCTTCGGCATTCTGACACCATCTCTGACGCTGAACAGGCCAGAGAAGCTTTGAAAGGCCGTCACTGGACGGAACGCTTGCCCTTTAACAAAACCAAGGTCACGGTGCATCCTGCCGAAACAGCCATTGACCATCGCGTGCGTCAATTTGGGGACGTCGCTGAGGCCCTGGGGAAGAATCCGGATATCTCTCGTCTCATAGCTGACGGTGTCAGAGGGGCTGTCAGTGGTGGCATGAACGCTGCTGGACATGTCGTGGGCAAGTTGGGTAAGAAAGATCACAATCTCAGAGATAAAGTATTGCTGGGCCTCGGTGGCACAGCTTTGCTGGGCGGAGGAGCGTATGTGGGCTCTAAGTGGAATCAGTAAAGCCACACACTAAAATTGAACTCAAGGATAACTAATGTCACAGATACCACAACTTTTACTGAAGCGCGCATCTGAACTGGAACAGTGGTGTAATGCCACTAGCCTGGTTAAAGAAGCCGTGTTTCAAGAACTGGTCAAGCAGGGGATGGACGAGAACGTGGCCAAGGGAGTTTCCGATGAACTGGAGCCCTCTTACATGGATCTCTGGTCTAAACTTCTGACAGATCCCAATGCCAGCTATATGAGCATCCCTCTGGATGCTGACGAGCTGCGCAAGGTTGCCGCATATATTGAAGATCTGGAAAAGAGTGCGGAAGAAGCCAAAATGGCTCCTAAGCTACCTTTGCTGGATAAAGTGGCAAGCCTGGGAATTTCACGGGAAGAGGCTATGAAACTTGAAACGCCTTCTCTTGAAAAGATTGCGAGTATGGCAAAGGACAGCAATGCAGTAACAGATTTCGGTGTGGCGGCAGGCTCAAGCATATCTGCAAGCCGCGACCCCATGTTGGATTTTCTCTTGGGTTAAGCACCCAACTACCTTAACAATAGAAGGATATAACAATGGCTGGAATTTATGACGGCCCTATTTTAGATTACCCGATGGAAGTACTGCGCGGGTGGCCTAATGACGGCTCTCTTGACTATAACACCACCATCTCTGCCACCGCCACCGGCGCAAGCGGCATGAGCTGTGGTAATATCTGTACCCTGGATGCAAATGGACACGCGATCCTCACTGGGACCACTCCTGCCCAGCCCTTAGGCTTGGTTGTTCGTGGTAACAATGACAGTGCCAGTTCCGTTAACGCAGCCCTGGTGGGTGAACGTCCTGGTGTGAATGGCGCTCAAGGTGTTGTCATTTGGGGTAACGCGATCTTCCGCACCACCATTTACAACGCAAGCAGCAGCTATGCTCCTGGAACTGCGGTTACTGGTATCAATGGCGTCATTGACGTTGCCTCTGGTTCTGACGCCGTTCTTGGCTACGTCATGAGCGTGTATCCGGCGTCTGGCAATCAGCCCGCGTCGCTGATGATTGTAATGCACTAAGGGGAACTGGAAGCCATGAGTTACAATACAGAAACCATTAACATCCAGTTCTTGAACAAGAGCTTCTTGGACAAACTGGACCAAGGTATGACGAAAGAGGCCAGCGCAGCAATGACTGCCTTTGTCCGTCAGAAATTACGTGAACAAGGTTTCACGCGTAAGATTTTGCCGCCTGTCGGCATCACCGCAGTTGAACTTGACCGTCAGGTAACTGATGAGCCAGTGGTCATCGTGGAAAAGGAACCGAATTCTGAAGCCGCCAGCTTCGCATTCACGGGCCGGCCCCGTATGCGGTACTTCCAGGCAGAACGGTATCCGGTAACCTTCTCCAAGATTGAAAGCCGTGAATTTGTGAAGAGCAAATACGAGCTGGCAACCTACCGCACGGATATCCGTACTGTCCTCCAGGACAACTCAGTCCGTGACATGCAGAAGGTAGAGGACGAAACGTTCATCGCTGCATGTGATGCCATCGCTACCCACTCCGGTAACGTCATCAACACTACGGGTGGCGTGACCGTTCAGAATATGATGGCCGGTGTTCAGAACATGGTTGAAAATCAGTTGCCTGTAGGCTGTATCCTGATGACTCAGGCTACCTATGCGGCTCTGATGACTCAGCCCGCTACTCAACTTGGTTCGCCTTTGGCTTCCGATTTGACGGCTGGCCGCACCGATCTGAATAACTTCTTCGGAGCGCCCATCATCACCACCATCAAGAACGACGTCGTTCCTGATAACACTGCGTATGTGTTCACTGCCCCGAACTATTTGGGTCAGTTCTACATCTTACAGGATTCTACAGTGTTTCTAAAAACTGAGGTTGACATGATTAACTTCCTTGCCTATGAAGCTGTAGGTATAGGAATTGGTAACACGAAAGGAATCAGCAAGATCAATTTCGGTTAAAATCAATACCTTAGCTAAAAAAGAAAGCCCCGAGAAATCGGGGCTTTTTTGTGGTTGACATCCATAATAGAAGGCTTTAGGATGTGGGCTTAAGATTTGTTGATGGAGCAAATGGATGAGCAGCCCACTAACTGAAGGACAGCAGCGAGAGATTGTCACAAGATACCAGGCTGGGGAAAAGGCGTCGGCCCTGGCCGCGCACTTTGGACGGGACAAGTCCAGCATCCACAGGGTGCTAGTCAAGAACGGCATTGAAACCCACAGCAAAACTTACCCTGCTTTAACTGCTGAGCAACAGGAAGTGATTATAACTAGATATCAGGCCGGTGAGCTGGCCCGATCCCTGGCCAAAGAATTTGGTGTCACAGACCACAGCATAGGGAAGGTTCTTGAGGATAGGGGAATTCCAAGGCATGATATATCTTATGTAAAACGAACTTCACGAGGATACACCGTTAACGAGCATGCCTTTGACGAGGTGACCCCTCACTCCGCATACTGGGCTGGGTTTTTGATGGCAGATGGAGGAATTGTAGGCCGCAGGGTCGGTTTGGCTTTACAGGCAAGAGACGTTAGGCATCTACATAAGTTTAGGGATTTTCTCTCCTCCAACCATCCTATAACCTACCGCGAAGATAATAACAGCTATTCATTCACGGTTAGCTCCGCCACCCTCTGTGAAAAATTAGCTGAGTATGGAGTAGTCCCCAAGAAAACATTCATTGCCAAGGCTCCAGACTTCTTGGCAGACAACCCCAATTTCTGGAGGGGAGCGATAGATGGTGACGGGACCATGGGCATATATCATAAACCGTCTTATTTTCACAAAGCTCAAAACCGCTGGACAAAGCCCAGGGATGATGTTGTCCTGGCTCTTGTGGGTAGCGAAAATCTCATGCACCAATTTTCTGAATATGTCAGAACTATTGTCCCCTCCTATAAAGGGATAGTGAGGTCAACGAG
>DYKH01000007.1:0-42104 GCA_020722685.1 Caldithrix sp.
TTTTAGCTGCTACCCTCTGAAAACGCCGTGGTGTCAAAAGCAAAGACAGAAAAATTAATGAAAGAAAAATAGATCTTAACATCTTCAAAGCGAAACGCATCGTGATGTAACGAGCAGACGATGATATTTTTCTGCCCTCCATCTTTCTGTCTTTTGAATGTGATGCAAAAAAATCTTTGCGATCGTGATACTTTTTGCCGGGTAATGCTACATAGACTTGGCAAACAGATGACCTTGCCGCAAAGACACTTCCGAGTCATTGATTCTGTCCACGTCCGTTTGTGGCGTTTCGATCGACCGGCGCCCTCGACCGCTGCCAAAACAGCCAAACTTTAAAAAATGTACTTTTCTACGCGACAAATAGCAAGTCAAATCTTGATGCGAGAAGAATTTTTTGAATGGTGATCAATTCG
This sequence comes from Caldithrix sp., assembly GCA_020722685.1. Next base: position 414 of record DYKH01000007.1, read on the forward strand.
TCGAGACAGAGATTTCGCCGGCCACCCGGCATTGGCAGCATGCGAGTTCACGCTTTGGGTCTAAAGCAATCCGTAAAGGAACCCCAAAACACATGCTCCGACTAAGGTGATGGCGAGATAATAGAGAAGCATTTTCCCGCCCATGGCCGCTTTGTAGACATAGACGGTGCTCAGCTTTGTGGCTGGACCGGAGATGAAAAATGCAAGGACCGCTCCGGGCGTCATCCCCATGTCCATCAGCACACGCATGATGGGAATGGCCGCGCCGCCACAAGAATACAGTGGCACACCCAAAGCCACGGCTATCAAGATGGACAAGCTGGCGTGGGCGCCGAGGGCCTTGGCAATCCATTGCGCGGGAACCAGCTCGCGTATCATTGCGCTGATCAGCACCGAGACAAGGAACATTTTGGCCACGAATTTTGTGTGCGCCCATACCTCCTGCCAGTAGCTGCGCCTCGGTCTCGGTCTCTTCGTGGAGCTGGCGCTTAGTGCCACCAACGGCACATTTTTGCGGGCGAGCATTCGATAGACCAAGCCAGCAATCATTCCCAGAAGCCAGGCACTCACAGTCCGCGCCACAGCTAATTTCAGGCCTAAAACCCCGGCCGTCAAAACAAACAGGTTCGGATTCATGAGCGGAGAAGCGACCACAAAGGCGATGACCGGGGCGGCGGCAAAACCCAGGTTGATGAGCATCGCTCCGAAAGGCACCGCCAAATACGTGGCCAAGGGTGAGATGACTCCCAGCGCCGCCGCGATAACGACCGCAAGCAAATCATCGCGGCGGAAAAGCGATAGCTTTTCAACTTTGGGGGAATAGCGGGTGAGTAAGGCTATGAGGAGAACGCCGGCAATGAAATAGGGCAGCACCAGCCATAACAATTCGGAAAATGCCACGGCCACACGATAGGTGTAGGTGTTGCGAAAGACCTCGAATATGTGCCACATCCAATCCGGCATTAACCGCACCAAGCCGCCTGAGGTCAGAAAACCGGCTTGAAAACGACCGTGGCCAGCGGCGGAAGAACCAAATTCAGCGAGAACGGCTGAGCGTGCCAGGGCTGACCATCGCAGAATAGGCCGCCCCAATTGCCTTTGTCGCTGCCGCCGTAGATGTGAGAGTCGGTGTTAAAGATCTCTTTATAATAGGCGTGGAAGGGAACACCAATCCGGTAACGCTCGCGGAAAACGGGGGTAAAGTTGCAGACAAAAATCAGCGTATCTTCTGGACGTTCGGTCTTGCGCATGAAGGAAATGACACTGTTGTCGGCATCCAAGAAATCAATCCACTCGAAGCCAGAGGGCTCAAAATCGACCTTATACAAAGCCGGCTCGCTGCGGTACAAACGATTCAAGTCTTGCACCATTCTTTGCAGCTTTTGGTGCGGCTCATAGCTCAGCAAATGCCAGTCCAAGCTCTTAGCTTCCCACCACTCCTCCCATTGACCGATTTCCGAGCCCATGAACAGCAACTTTTTGCCGGGGTGTCCAAACATGAATCCAAGCAAAGCACGGAGATTTGCGAATCGCTGCCAAAAGTCTCCCGGCATTTTGTCCAACAAGGAGCGCTTGCCGTGCACCACTTCGTCATGGCTCAGCACCAACATGAAATTTTCATGGAAGGCGTACAGAAGGGCAAACGTAATCATGTTGTGGTGATATTTGCGGTGTACCGGATCTTTGGAGAAATAGGTCAAAAAGTCGTTCATCCAGCCCATATTCCATTTCAGATTGAATCCCAATCCGCCAACGTAGGTTGGCTTGGAAACTCCCGGCCAAGCCGTAGACTCTTCGGCGATGGACAGAATGCCCGGATAATAGTTAAAGATGATCTCGTTGAACCGTTTGATAAAATCGATGGCTTCCAGATTCTCCCGGCCGCCAAATTGATTGGGGACCCACTCTCCTTCTTTGCGTGAGTAATCCAGATACAGCATCGAAGCTACCGCATCTACGCGCAGACCGTCGATGTGGTACTTGTCGAGCCAGAACAAGGCATTGGCAAAAAGAAAATTGCGCACCTCGTTGCGACCATAATTGAAGACGAGGGTGCCCCAGTCCTTGTGCTCGCCTTTACGCCAATCCGCGTGCTCGTACAAGTGCGAGCCGTCGAAATAGGCCAAGCCGTGCGCGTCGCGGGGAAAATGCGCCGGCACCCAATCCATGATGACACCGATACCGTTTTGGTGCATGTGATCGACGAAATATTGGAAATCTGCCGGCGTCCCATAGCGGGAAGTTGCCGCATAGTAGCCGGTAACTTGATAACCCCAAGAGGCGTCCAGCGGATGCTCGGCCACCGGCAGCAGCTCGATGTGAGTGAATCCCATCTCTTTGACATAGTCGGCCAACTGGTGCGCCAGCTCCCGGTAAGTGAGAAATCGCCGGTCTTCCTCGACTACCCGCTTCCATGAGCCGAGGTGAACCTCATAGACAGAAATCGGTTGGGCAAGCGGGTTGCTGTTGCGACGCCGCTCCATCCATTCCTGATCGTGCCATTCGTATTGATTGAGATCCGCAACCACCGAGGCGGTCTTTGGCCGCACCTCGCATTGGAAACCGTACGGATCAGTCTTTAAGTAGATGTTTCCGGCCTGATCCTTGACCTCGAACTTGTAGACTTCTCCGACTCCGATGTCCGGCACGAACAGCTCCCAGACTCCCGAAGAACCCAATACGCGCATTTGATGTTTGCCGCCGTGCCAGCGGTTGAAATCACCTACGACGCTGACGTTGCGGGCATTCGGCGCCCAAACCGCAAAGTGTACGCCGCTCACCCCATTGACGTTCATCGGATGAGCACCCAGCTTTTCATAGATTTTGTGGTGATCACCTTTGCCGAAAAGGTAGAGGTCCATTTCGCCGATCTGCGGCAAAAAGAAATACGGATCATGCACATACCGTTCACGGCCGTCATGGCAGATGACATGGAACTGATAGATGAGCAACTCCTTCCATTGTGGCAGAATGACCTCGAAAAAATGCTCGTTGTGCACCGGCTGCATGGGGTACTCTACCCTTGCATTCGGATCACGAACGAAAACCTTTTGGGCATCGGGAATCCAAGCACGCACCACCCACACTTTGGCGCCATCGCGCTCGATTTCATGGGGGCCGAGAATCTCGAAGGGATCGTGATGCAGATTGCGGGCGATTCTCTCCACCTGTTTGGCGGTGACGGTTGGTTGAGAATTATTGTCGCTCATGCAGTTTTAGTTTCTCCCTTTTATGTCTTCAAAGACAAGCCACGTTTGCCAAATCTCACCAATTGGTTTCGACATCATTCTCCGGCTTCTGGGGGCTCCACCATCGCCAAAAAAGTCCACCTGACCGCTGCTCACCGTACCGTCTCCACCATCGCAAAAATATTCTCCAACGGTGTTCCGGCCTGTACGTTATGGCAAGAGCAGCAGATAAAGCCTTCGCGTCCGGCGCCTAAGGTTTCGAGACAATGACGCGTTTCGGCCCTTACCTGCTCCGGTGTGCCAAAGGGCAACACCGACTGATTATCCACGCCGCCGTGAAAGATGACCTGCTGACCATATTTCTTTTTCAAAGGCTCTAATTCCATGCCCGGACAGGCATGCTGAATGGGATTGAGCACGTCGATGCCGCAGTCGATCAAGGGACCGATGAGCGGCTCAATGGCGCCGTCGGAATGGTAGAACGCCTTTAGGCCGAAAGAGTGGATCAAATCACACCAGCGTCGCAGTCGAGGCTGCAGATGCCTTGCCCACATTTTTGGCGAAATCATCAGACCGGTCTGCCCACCGAGGTCATCGCTGACGAAAACCAGATTCAGATACTCCGCCCCTTGCGAGAAAAAGCGGCGCATCATCTCCGTCTGAATGGATTCTATCCGATCCAAGATGGCATCGACCAATTCCGGATGGGTGTGCAGATCGACCATGGATTGCTCCAATCCCCGAAGCTGGCAGTAAATCTCAAAACAAGAAACCCAGGGACCGATGACGGCAAAATGCTCAGCAGCACGTTTGGCGCGGTGAACAGCATCCTCATAATCGAACCGGTTGGCATCAGGCCAATAAGGATAGTCATCGAGAGAAGCAGGCGAGTCGTAGCCGGCCAGCGGCGCATTGCCGAACTCTTCATAGTAAGCAGCGCCGGCTTGTACCCCTTTCAGCGGCACACCCCACATGGTTCGACTGCCGCTGGCTTCGGCGCCTACTTGCGACCTGGTTTTTTCGCCCTGTTCCCCTTGATATTCCATGAACACCCAAACGATCTTGTCCAAACCTAAAGCGCGATACATGGCCAAGTCGTCTTGAACGCCAAAATGATCCCGCAATGCAGCGGCTATTTCCGGGGTATGCCAGAGATCAACCGGCAGACGATCCACCGGGCGCCGGTCAAGTATTGCCAGAATTCGTTCTTTCGCATTCATGAAAATTCCACTCGCTACAATCCACATGCAGTATACGCCTACTACATAGCCTAACTGTCTGACAGGCTAACAGCCCAATAGCCTTCAGCCTAATAGCCCTCCAACAGATATTGAGTATAGGTTAGCACCCCATTCTATTTCAACGGAATGGCCGGCAGCCTTCTCAATGTCCTGCTTCTTGGATCGACCACGATGCCTACCGACTCTAACGCGGTCACGCCCAAAAGCGGCTCCGATCCCGGTTCGCGGAATACAACCGGTGCGGCGGTGATCTCGCCCATAAACTCGATTCGCACTAGCCCATACGGATACTCCTTAACCGTGCCATCGGCCAGCTCATAGGACATCTTGCCTTCCTGAACGATGCCCAACTTGAGCAGTTCATCGGCCGGCGCCATCGTATCAGTCGCACCAGTGTCCACCAAGAAGATCGCTTCAAAACTGTTTTCGGGTGCAGCCATGTTCGATAGCTTCGTTGTTACCTTTGTAAGTCCCATAGCTGTCTTTCCTCCTTCTTCTGCCAATTCCGACGCCATCACGAGTAAGACTACAAAATATTTTGCTTAAAATCAAGCCCATAAATCTGACCAAGTTCTTAACCTCTGGCCAATTCATTTGCTGAAGAGTAAAAGCTTGGATTAATGGCTCGCCTAAGCTATATTTGCTTGTGGATTTTCATGAAAGATATCTGACAGGGTTCAACAGCCTGTCGGAGTTATTCGCTCTGAGGAATATTTGGAAAGGAGAGAACCCGTGGAGCAAATCGATTTGAAAAAGAAGTGGAAAGAACTGTACAGTTCCTCGGCGCGCGAAGTCGCGATTGTAGATGTCCCCAAGATGAGCTTTCTAAGCATCGACGGCGCCGGGGATCCCAACACGTCGCAGGAATATCAGGAAGCAGTGGAGACCCTGTTCAGCGTATCATATGCGATCAAATTCATAGTGAAGAAAAGCAGCGAAGCAATCGATTATGCGGTGATGCCGTTGGAAGGACTGTGGTGGGTGGATGACATGAGCAAATTCAGCATAAAGAACAAAAATGCTTGGCAATGGACCGCCATGATCATGCAACCGGATTTCGTTTCGGAAGAGTTGGTGAAGAAAGCGACAGATCAAGCCGGCAAAAAGAAAAAGCTACCCGCGCTGGCAAAGCTACGCTTCCAAAGCTTTCACGAAGGCCTGTCCGCCCAGATCATGCACATCGGCCCGTACGCGGAGGAGCCGCCGACCATCGAAAAGCTGCACGGCTTCATTGAGAGCAACGGCTACCGAATGAACGGCAAGCACCATGAAATCTATCTGAGCGATCCGCGCAAGGCAGCCCCGGAAAAGATGAAAACCGTGATTCGGCAGCCGATTAGATGATAAACCGGCAGCGCCTGCTTTCCTTCAACGAGACGCTTCCCCCCCTTTCGATCTTCTGATAGCGGACTCGCCCATTTCAATCGAATCGAAACCGGATCACTCAAACTGAATGTCTTGCACGGATCTCACCACGTCGCCGGTGAACAAGCCGGAAACCTGGCGCAGAGTGAGCGCTTGATCGAACTCAGTCAGGGCGGAAATGCCGTCAGCCGGCACCACCACATGGTACCAGCGCATGCCTGCGGAGGAAGCCGTATACAGCACACAAATGTTGGATACGGTGCCGGTGATGACCAGATGCTCCACTTTCCAAAGGCCGCGCAAATAATGATCCAGCCAGGTTCCATAAAAGCCATCGTAGCGGTTCTTCTCCGTGACCAGCTCCTCAGCCAGCGGTTTTAGCTCATCAATGACGTTCCAGCCCCAGGTGCCTTTTCGGCAATGCTCCGGCCACATGCTCCATTCCGGGTCGCCCTGCAAATGCGTATCCTGAAAGAATGCTATTGGAATACCAGCCTCTCTGGCCGAGTCGACCAGCCGTCTAATATTCGGGATGGTCTCTTTTGCCGCCGGAACCACCAGCCGTCCTTCCGGCTTGACGAAATCGTTTTGCATGTCCATGACCAACAGGGCCGTCCTTCGCCTGGGCAAAACGACCTTTTCTTTATAGGGTATATCCGGCACTTCGACGGTCTTGCCGGGTATGAAATTCACGCTCATATGAATCCTCCGTATCGATCAAAATTCTCAATCAGTCTGCACGCTCGACTCGTAAAATACTCTTTAGATTTTATGACAACTCTTTCGGACGAGCCGTATCAAAACGGCTATCACGAATGGACGGCAATGAATGCGAATTCCAATTGGCGTCCATTTGCGGTCAAAAAGGTCACACAGCGAATATGAATAGCTTCGGCTCTTATGTCTACTCCATGCCCACCGGTGCGCACTATTTGTTATTCGAATTCACCGCAGATTGAATAAGCTTCTGCTTCAGCTTCCAAAGCTGCTCGCTCAATGAAACGTGGTAAATATGCGGATTCATCAATCGACGCACGCCGGCATCCAGCCGATCCATGTCAGCTTGCCGCTTTTTGCGGATGTCTTCTATCGTCGGCAACTCGTAGATTAATTTGCCGTGGTTTAATACTTCGACCAGCAGCGGTTCTATCAGCGTGACTGTTTGGCGATCCAAGACCCTGCGCTTGGCGGCATCTAAAGGATGGCGCAGTGTCAGCTTGTTCAGGATCTGCGGGTTTTCTTCCTGCAAACACACGAGATCGGCGGTTGCCTTTTGCCGCTGATCATAGACCCGCCACACCTGTTTGTTGCCCGGATTCGGTGTCTTTTCCATGGTCTCGGAAATTTTGATGGCCGGCAGCCATCGCCCCTGATCTTCGACGGCTACCAACTTGTATACTCCTCCAAGCGAGGGCGCCCCGGCGGAGTTGATCAGTCGGGTTCCCACGCCATAAATCAGGCGATTGATCAGGTCGCTGGGATCGATTCCATTGCGAGGCCCTTCTTCTTGAATCTGCGACTGGATTTGCCAAATGGTCAATTCATCCAGCTCATTGGAGAGCACGATGGCCGCATCGTTAAAGCCAGCTTCGTTGAGCATCTTGGCGGCTTGAATGCTCAAATAAGCCAAGTCGCCGGAATCCAGGCGCACGCCGGCGGGCCTGTGGCCACGGCGACGCAATTCTTCAAACACCTTGATGGCATTGGGAATTCCGCTTTCCAGGGTGTTGATGGTGTCGACCACCAGGATGCAATTATCCGGATAAACATCGGCAAAGGCACGAAAGGCGTCCAGCTCGGTATATCCTAATGAAAGGAACACCTGCACCATGCTGTGAGCGTGCGTGCCTTTGGGTGGATAACCGAGGATATGGGATATACCCACATTGGAGGTAAAGTTGGCTCCTCCAATCAACGCAGCCCGAGCGCCGGCATTGCTGGCTTTGTCGGGACCGCGTCGGGCGCCGAATTCCAGCACCGGGCGACTGCCGGCTATTTCGTGAATTCGCGCCGCTTTGGTAGCGATCAATGTTTGATAATTGAGATGATTGAGGAAAGAGGTTTCCAAAATTTGCGCCAAAGCCAGTGGCCCTTGCACCACGGCCAGTGTCTCGTGCGGATGAATGACCCGGCCTTCGGGGATAGCTCGCAGCGAAAGGCCGGAAAAGGTGCCAACATCGTGGAGCCATCGCAAGAAATCATCGTGAAAGATGCGCTGGCCGGAAGGGCCGGTTTGGCTGCGCAGGTAATCGATGTCTTCGGCACGACAGCGGGCTTGCAACATCCAATCCAGCAGCCATTCTAAACCGGCGTTGATGCAGTAACCGGCCTTGTGAATGCCGTAATCCGGATACTCGCGAAAAAAATAGTCGAATAGGGCGACCTTTTCGTGCAATCCCTGGCGATAGTAAAGCTGCGCCATGGTAAGCTGGTACTGGTCGGTGAAAAGAAAGCCCTCGGCTGTGTTGTAATCTACTCTTTGCATGACTGTGAATCCTTCACACTCCGCTGTTGACGCGAAAATATGCAAAGAATCCACGAAAACTCATAGAGAATTTTTCCACTGGATTCCCGAAGGGCGTAGACCTGTGGAGACTGTCGAAAAGGCCGGAGTGCCGGACTTGTCCGGCTTTGTATTGGGCCAAACAAGTTTGGCACCCCGGCTTGTTGATAATTTTAGTCGCGTCAATACTCTTTTTCGACAGTCTCTTCAGATTTAAGACTTTTTTGCGGCTATCAAACGCCAGGTCGCCGCACGGCCGGTACAATTAGTACAATCGAGGACAAGACCATAACAATCCCTGTCACCCAGATCGTCCATTTGTTGACAATCCGGGACTCTACCCACATTTCATAGTCTTTGATAAGGAATTCTTCCGCCTTGATCTCCCAGCTAACCTGATTTCCTTCGATCTTTTTGGCGTTTGTCCCCAAAATCAACCCATGCATGATGACCGAGTTGGCATTGGAATCAGTGAAGCCCTCGGCCATGAAATCGATCTTGCGCTGTATGCGATGGAACTGGCCGCGCAACTGCCGGACGGACGCAGTTTGAAACAGGTTTTCACAAATCGTGATAGCCGTATCCATGGTAGCGTTCGAGTTGGTGAACGCCTCGATGAGTATCGCAAAGAGTGTATCCCTTTTGGATTCTACAATTCCTGCAGTCAACTTGGGATCGTTTAAAGTTTGCGCCCCTTATTGTAGAGCGCCAAAGAATTCTGCAAAAATGGTGTGCTTTAGCCAATTCTCGAACTTTTCCTTTTCGGCATCCGTGCTGTCCCCGCCGCTTCCATACCTTTGCACTTCTTCGGCCGTCAAATAGTCCGCGACCGGGACGAGCTTGAAGGGATTATAGGCTCTGTAGGTTTCTCGATAGTAGCTTAATTGTAAACATCTAACCAAATCTGGCAAATGTTAAAAACTCAACGCAGAGGCCGCTGAGACCGCCGAGGAAAGTTTCATAGCATGACTAATCCTCTGCGTAACTCTGCGTCCTCGGCGTTCTCTGTGTTAAGATAGGCGAAAGCCAATTTAAGTTTGACCTATTATCCGTTCTTGGTTCCGGCTTGTCTGAGTTAGGATATTAAGGATCGACGGGATCCCGTGTGACGAACGTTTGACCACCGTTTGACTACTGTTTGACAACGTCTGACCCTTCTTGCCCACCCTTGACAATCGCTTCTCCCTCGTTTGTCTATCGTTTTGCCGCACTCTGATGGTCGTTCTGCAGTACAAATATCACCGACTCGGCAAACAGGTTCGGCATAGCATTGGCGAGGATGTTCGCCCGGCGATCCAGCCCCAGATTGATCTGCCGCAGCAAACGAATGCCTTCTTGACGGCAAAAGAATTTGAAATCTTTGATGGTCAGCAAATGGATGTTCGGAGTGTCGTACCAGGTGTAAGGCAGTCCTTGGGTGACCGGCATGCGGCCGCCAAAGAAAAGCTGAGCGCGCACCTTCCAAAAGCCAAAGTTGGGAAAACTCACAATGCAAGTTCGGCCGACCCGCAGCATTTCCTTGAGGATCAGGTGCGGGCGGCGCACCACTTGCAAGGTGCGGCTCAGGATGACATAGTCAAACGAGCGATCGGGATAGTCCGAAAGGCCCTCATCCAAATTGGCATGGATGACCGGAACGCCTTTGTCGATGCAGTCATAAATGGACTTTTCCGAAATTTCTACGCCATGTCCTTGCGCGCTCTTTTCCCGGATAAGCTTTTGCAACAACTCACCCGATCCGCAGCCCAAATCGAGGACGCTGCTGCCATCGGCGACCAGCTTGGCGATCAACTCCAAATCGAGACGCAAATGTTCATGCTGCAAACGGTCGCTCATGACGCTTCCCTCCCATTCTTGACGTGCGCGAGAAAGTCGGCAATCATCTTCATCATATCCGGGTTTTCCAGCAGAAAGGCGTCGTGGCCGTAGCTGGAAGAAATTTCACAAAAGGTCACCGGCTTGCGGTTCACCTTCAGGGCGCGGACGATCTCTTTGGCTCCCGAGGTGGGATAGAGCCAATCCGAAGTGAAGGAGATCACCAGAAATTTGCATTGAACGTTCCTGAAAGCGCTCTCCAAAGAGCCGTAGTCGCGGATCAAGTCAAAATAGTCGATGGCCTTGGTGATGTACAAATAGGTGTTGGCGTCGAAGCGCTTGATAAAGCTTTCTCCTTGATGCTTGAGGTAGCTCTCCACTTCAAAGTCCGTGGAAAAATCATAGCCGTACTTTTCTTTCTGCCGCAGCCGGCGACCAAATTTCTCGTGCATGGATTCTTCGCTCAGGTAGGTGATGTGGGCAAGCATACGCGCCACCGACAGACCTTGCGCCGGAATAATTCCGTGCTCGAGGTAATCTCCATTCTTCCAATTCGCGTCGGCGTAGATGGCTTGTCGTCCCACTTCATCCCAGGCGATTCCCTGTGCGCTCAAACGACTGGCGGTCGCTATGGGAACGGCGGAAGCGATCCGCTCCGGATACTCGATGGCCCACTCTAACACTTGCATCCCGCCCATGGAGCCGCCGATGACCGCGTGCAGCTTCTCAATGCCCAAATGATCGATCAGATGTGTCTGCGCTTTGACCATGTCCCCAACGGTCACCACTGGGAAACTGAGATTGTAACGTTTGCCTGTTTTGGGATTGATGGAAGTCGGCCCGGTGGAGCCTTTACATCCGCCCAAGACATTCGAGCAAATGATAAAATACTTGTCGGTGTCGAAAGGCCGGCCCGATCCTACCATAAAGTCCCACCAGCCCGGTTTCTTATCTTGAGGCGAATGATAGCCGGCCACGTGGGCATCGCCGGACAGGGCGTGCAAGATAAGAATGGCGTTGTCTTTTTCATTATTGAGCCGGCCGTAGGTCTCGTAGGCCAGGGTGATCGGGCCGAGGCACTCACCACTCTCCAGCGTCATCTCGTTGGGCGGCTCGGCAAAGGTGAAAAACTGGGTTTTGACTATTCCGACGGAATCTTGTGCAATTTTCATATTCTCTTTGAGCATCACGTTGATGGATCTATTACATTGATTAAAACAAGCCAGAACGTCGATGAATCGACTTTCGCCCCGACTTTATATCACGGTCAGCCCGGAGGACGAAAACAAAAAAGCCCGCTGGAAACCATAGCAGCGGGCTTTAGATTTGACTCTCCGGGAAAATCACAAGAATGCGAAAGCTCCAAGCCCACCTCCGCCGAAGCGGCTTTGCATGGGCATAAAATATTCTTTAAGCTTTTTTGTCATCACTTTGCCTTCGCAATTAGAGAAAAATCTACGCAAAATTAAGCAATCAAGCCTTAATTGTCAAGATGCATTTTCTATTTCTGCAGGCAATCTATGAATGCACAACCTTCGCGCAATCTGCGGAGGTTGACAAGCAAGCGGCCGAATCCGTAATCACCATAGCTTGACCTCCAAATGCCACCCTCGCAGGTTTTGAGCGGCCCCGGCTCTGAGCGTGAAAAGAGCTTGTATTGCTCCTCCAGACTCTTAAATCAGCGTGAGCATTTTGACGATTAACAATTTTCACCTCTTTAGCAAATCCCGGGGAATTAGGCACCGGTCAAGACCAAAAGTGGGAGCAGCGATGACTTTCAGCCGGAACTCGTACGTCTACTTTGTTTCCATTGTTGCCGCCATCGGCAGTCTGCTATTTGGATTCGATACTGCCATCATAGCGGGCGCGATAGGATATTCAAAAGATTCATTCGCCCTCAACTCTCTGCAGGAAGGTTGGGCCGTCAGCAGCGCCTTGGTCGGCTGCATCGTCGGCGCTAGCATCGCCGGAACCTTAAGCGACGGAATGGGCCGCAAGAATTTCCTAATCATCTCCGCCTTTCTCTTCCTGGTTTCCGCCGCCGATGTGCCAGCATATTGATGCTGGCCGTTCCAATGACTGGGGATGTCAATCCCCAATAGCCCCTCTGGCGTCCTCGGTAATGTTTTCCTTCCCATCCCGCCATCGATTTGTTGGCAAGAGTTTTGCCTTAGCCAATCCAGATTAGCACTCAATCATCTTTCACATATCTCAGATAAAACCGCCCGAAAAGGCGATATTTTACTTATTCGTTATTTAGGAATTAGCGGACGCCCATTGGAGGCCGTGAGCAGCTTGCGCATGTCCTAAGGACGGTGAAACAGAAACGTCGTTTTTCTTTTCCATTTGTTAAAGAATTGCGTCATGTTTTTCGCCCTTCTGGCGCAATCGATCTCGAGGGCGGCGCCAAAGCATGGCAATGCGCTAAAAATCCAAGCCCGCAAAGATTTTTTCAACCGCCAATTCACGTGAATGAAAGGTAAGCTGGCATTAGCGTTCATTGGCGTCGATTCGTGGTTGGTAGCTTTGATCGCGGCGAATCGCTGCACTGTGACTCTTTCATAGAATTGCCAAAATTGGCTTATTACCGGAGCTGACATGAACATCACTGACTATTTACTGGAGAATGCCGATGATCGGCAGATTGCTCTGGTCGATCACGGCCAAGAGTTTTCCTACGCGGACGTAAAGGCCGGCGTGGCAAAACTTGCTGCGCACTTTTTGGCGGAGGGCGTTCAGGACCAGGATCGCATCGGACTCTTGGCAAACAATTCTCTCTTTTGGATCGCAGCCTATCTGGCCACGATGAAGGTCGGAGCGGTCGCAGTTCCCTTCGCCACCACCCTCACGCCCGAGGAATTCCGCCGGAATCTCGAGTTTGTAAACTGCCGCATCTTTTGCCTGGAGAAACGTCTCTGGCCCAAGTTCGCCAGCGCCTTTTCCAGCAAACCCATTATGGTTTTCGAGGACGCTTTGCGGCAGGCCGCTCCCTCCCATTCCTTGGTCCGAGAGCAGAATTTCGATCCCCATAGCGATGCCGCTCTCATGTTCACTTCCGGAACGACTTCCCGGCCACGAGCAGTCCGCATCACCCATCGCAATATCCAGGCGAACACCGATTCGATCATCGAGTATCTGGCCCTGAGCGAACAAGACCGGATGATGGCCGTGCTGCCCTTTTACTACTGCTTCGGCACCTCGCTGTTGCACACCCATCTGCGCGCTGGCGGTACCTTGGTTATCAGCAATTCTTTCATCTATCCGGAAACTGTTCTAGACCTTATGGAATCTGCCCGCTGCACCGGATTCGCCGGCGTTCCTTCCACCTATCAGATGCTTTTGCGCAACAGCACCTTCCCCAAACGCAAGCTGAGCTCCTTGCGCAAGCTGCAACAAGCAGGAGGCAAACTACAGAACGTCCTGATCGACGAGCTGATCGCCTCGCAACCGCAGGCGCAAGTTTTTGTCATGTACGGACAAACCGAAGCAACTGCACGGCTCTCCTATTTGCCGCCGCCTCTGCTATCCACAAAAAGAGGCTCCATTGGCAAAGGCATCCCAGGCGTGAGCCTGCGGGTGGTCGGAGAATCGGGAAACGGGGTGCGGCCGGATGAGATCGGTGAAATCATTGCCAAGGGAGACAATATTTCGCCAGGCTATTTGGACGACCCGGAAGCGACAGCGGCCAAGTTCGTAAATGGTGAGCTGCGCACCGGAGACTTGGCAAAGATAGACGAAGACGGCTTTATCTACGTCGTTGATCGCAAAGCCGATTTCATCAAAACGCTCGGCTATCGAGTGAGTAGTCAGGAAATCGAAGCGTGCATCATGGAATTGGCGGACGTAATGGGAACCGCGGCCATTGGTGAACCGGACTTGATTAAGGGAGAGGCCATTAAAGTTTTTACCGTCATGCGCAAGGGCGCGACGACCACCCCCAAAGAGATTATAAGACATTGCCAAAAGCGGCTGGCGCGCCACATGGTTCCCCAGGAAGTCGTTTTTGTCAGCCAACTGCCAATGAATGCGCACGGCAAAGTGGTGAAATCAGAGCTGAGAAAATCGGCCGCCGCTTCCACTGCGTAGCGCTTGGAAAATGCACCGGCTCAAGCCGGTATCTGCTGAGGGAGGATACTCCAAGGACTGATTCCTTGAATTCACCTCCTGTTTCCATAAATGAAAAAGTCCGGCTCGATTATTGAAGCCGGACTCCACGGTCGAATTACTTTCTATCCGATAACGCAGCCACGCCAGGCAGAAGTTTCCCTTCCATCAATTCTAAACTTGCCCCGCCGCCGGTAGAAATGTGGCTAAATTTCTTGGCAAAGCCGGACTTCTTGGCCGCACTGGCGGAATCGCCGCCGCCAATGACCGTCACCGCGCCACTGTTCGCCATGGCCTCGGCAACGGCAAAAGTGCCTTTCTCGAATCCCTTGGCCTCGAACACACCCATCGGCCCGTTCCAGATAATCGTCTTTGACTTGGCTATTTCTTTGACGAATAGCATAATGGTCTTTGGCCCAATATCCAATCCTATAAAGCCATCCGGGATGGCCTCGCCGCCGGCAATTTCGCCTACTACCTCTTTATCGCCAGCGGGAAATTCCTTGGCAATGACATGATCGACTGGAAGCAGCAAATTTACGTTTCTTTCCTTCGCGGCTTTTAACGCTTCCTTCGCTTTATCGATAAAATCTTCCTCCACGCGTGAAGCACCCACGTTCACGCCTTTCGCTTTCAGAAAAGTATAAGCCATGGCGCCGCCGATGATCAGACAATCGACTTTCTTGAGCAAGTTCTCAATGACTAAAATCTTGTCGCTGACCTTGGCCCCTCCCAAGATGGCCAGCAAGGGATGTTCGGGATTGTCGAATACTTTGGCGAAATACTCCAACTCCTTTTGCATCAGATAGCCGGCGGCGCCTTGCCCAAGTTTTTCCGGAATGCCGGACATAGATGCATGTGGGCGATGGGCAGTACCAAAGGCATCATCGACGTACAAATCGCCCAGCTTGGCCAAGCCGTCGATAAACCAGGCGCGCTCTTCCTTGGTCATTTTCTTGCCCGCCTTCTTGCCCTCTTCCTCGGGGTGGAAACGCAGGTTTTCCAGCAAAGCTACGTCGCCGTCCTTCATTTGCGCGACGATCTTTTCTGCAATCGGGCCTACACAATCCGTGGCAAAAGCGACCGGCTTGCCAAGCAGCTTGCTCAAATGCTCGGCGACCGGTGCCAAAGAGAATTCCGGCTTTTTCTCTCCGTCCGGGCGGCCCAGATGCGACATGAGAATGGCTTTGCCGCCCTCTGCAATCACCTTCTTAATGGTCGGAAGAGCTGCGACAATGCGCTTATCATCCGCTACTTTTCTATCTTCCGTCAAAGGCACATTAAAGTCCACGCGCACTAGAACGCGCTTTCCTTTCATATTGAGATCGTCAATGCTTTGTTTGTTCATAATGACTCCGTAAGGTTTTCCATAGAATCGTGCAATAGCTTCCCTTTAAAATTTGCCAAATTTAGCCAATTTGCCGATAAAAGCAAGGGAAAAGCCGGGGAGGCATTCTCGCTTCATCCCCACAAATGCAGAAAAATTTCCATGGCCGGTGGGCCCCTCGATATTGACGGAAATGGGAATCTCTTTGGTAACCGCAAAGTGCCCAAAGGAGACGCAAAGCTCCCAAAGGATCCTCATTCACAAGCTTGAACAGATAGACTCAGAGTTGTCGTCCAATGATTCTAGCGTTCCTTGCGCCTTCTTGGCGGGCTTTGGGGTTAGAGAGCATCATCCTGAACAATCCATGAGAGTTTTATTTCCGTAGTAATTTCCATGTCCGGCTGGGCACCCGATAATTATGAAGATAGTTCTATTTTCGTAGTAATTGTTTGCGCAGTTCGACACCTTCTTAAAGATCAATTTTCAAGACATCCTTTTTCGATAGCTGAAGTGTTGGCGCAAAGCGGATCATGGCCTTACCTTCTTGCACCTTGAGTGTCACTCGTTCACTCTTGTCATTCACCGTGACCCTGACTTCTTTGGGAGGGTTTGCCGTTGTCAAAGATAGTTCGTTCAGCTTCAGAGTCCCGTAATCCAAAGCCAATTTCACTGAGGTTCGGTCCCTATCCTTTGCCTGTGAATATGTTCCCCATCCAGAGCCGCAAGACCAAAAAGTACTAAAATTGTCATGGGAAAGGGCGGGATCGAATTCCATGCTGCCTTTCACTCCATCGTACTGGTACCCCGAAAGCGCCAGCAGCACCGCCCAACTGGCCATGGCGCGTGCGTAGTGATGGCCGCATTCTTCTTCGTCCCAAGGATTGCGATGCAAACCGTTGTAGCGCTCACGCACCGCTTTGAGGATGGTGAGGCCTTCATCCACCCAGCCATCGTAAATAAGCTCGGCAGCTACTTGATACTCGATGCCGGTCCAGACCTCATCACTGTAGACGAACGGCAGGGCCGGACGAGTGCCCTTGGGCCAAGAGCAAAGCAATAGGCCGCCTTCATCGTTCAAAGCATAAACGCGCTGGACATTTTGGAATTCAGCCATTGAACTACGGAAATTGTTATCAAAAATAGCCTTCACGGCTTTGCGAACATGAGTTTCGTCCAGCACGTAATCCAAGCCAACGACGTGCGCCAGGTATTGTCCCAACAATTGATCGGACAGGCAGCCTTGGCCGTACTGATATTTGGGAATGACCTTGCCTTTTTCCAATGCCGGCGTTTTCACGCCAGGAGTCTGTTTCCAGACGCAGCTTGCGTCACAAGTATCGCTTTCCGGCGAAATCAGATTCTCCGGCACCTTGAGTCCGTCCAGTACGTACATGTCCTGAATATAATATTTGCCGTTCCACAATTTCCTCTCACATAAGGCCCTCCCCTTCTCATAGATTTGTCGGTATTCTTTTGCCTTGTTTTTCTCTCCCAAAGCCCGCGCCATTTCCGCCCCAGCCTTCAAAGCGCCCAGATACAGCGAACCCATCATGGTATTCGGGCCATAAAATTCGATGTCGTAGGTATTGTGCTGCTCGCCTTCCATGACCCCATCTTTGTTCGGATCCCAGGGCATGATAAGCTTTTCCGCAGTCCATTCAAAGCCGCTGGGAGGCGGGTTGCCGCAGCCTTTCCAGGCAAATTCCAAAGCCGACTGAATTTTGGGCCAGAGCTTTCGCAGCCACTCGCTGTCCCCAGAAAGCTTCCATTCCCGGTAGGCGCGCATGATGCAGCCCATCTGCCCGTCGGCACAGGGCTTGAAGCGCCACCAATAATCGCCTAAAGGAATCAAGGTACGAAAGGTCATGTAGCCGTTCGGCAGGGTGTTGTGCAGAAAATCCGTTTCTCGCATGGAGCGCTCGAGCTGAGGAAAGAGGTAAGCCAAGGTCTGCTCATAGTTCCAAACGTGTGTGCAATTGAGGGGACAGCAGCCGCTTTGATCGCTGTTGCCTTCAAAGCCGAAAAAGCTGCCGTCCGCGAGGCGCATGCAGACATTGGTCTTGAGCGTGGAAGCTTGACTGGAAAGGGCGTCGATCACATAGCCGGGCAGGGTGCTGGAATACAGAGCATCATGAAAGGCGACCGATTCCTCACGCAGGCGGCTTATGTTATCGACGGCATATTTGGCCGCTGCCCAGGCATCCTCGAATTGGACGGCGACATAATTCTTCACCATCTTGCCGCGGACTTCTTGCTCCCAATTCCAGCTATTTTCCCGATTGGGAAAATGCCAGGCCAAGAGGACGGGCAATTCAACCGCTCCATTTGCTGGGATGGCCGCATGCAGGACTATCGATCCGACATCACTGCGATCCTTTTCAGAAGGGACTGCATCCTTGACCTGAGCGATTCGACCGTCCGCGGAAAAGTCATCCCAAAAAAGGTGGCATTGATCCCACCAGCCGCCGCGATACCAGCGCGTTTGCACGTCCAAATCCTGCCAAGTGGTCACCAATGCCATGGTGCCAAAGTTAGGATCCTCTTTGTCGATCTTGGTCGAGGAAAGCCGCAGGCCGCGCAATCCTTCCCCTTCGATAAACTGGTTGAGATTGCCGCCCAATCCGGGCTTCTCCCCCTTGACGTTCGTGTACTTGTTTCCAATCGGATTGGAAATGGTGGCTGCCAGAGATACCTCGACCGGCTTGTCCGTAGGATTTCTTAGGCTCCACTTGAAAATCGCCACCGGCAGTGAGCTGTCCTCCACGTTGAGGGGAATGAACGGGTTCCATGCTTCCAATTGCGCTTCTACGGGCAGAGCATTGTCCTTAAAGGTGATCCAGGCAAAAGGATACTCGCCGCGAAACTCGGCCTCATCCAAGCGAGCGAGGCCGGACAATTGGCGTTGCGCCACTCCATGTCCGCCGCCGCGGTAGGGCGGCAGAAATTTTCTTTCAAGAACGCGGGCAACCGGGGCCTGACCCTCTGCTTTCACCCAAATGGCGAAAAAAGTAAAATCCAATTTGCCACCTTTATCAGGGCGATTGAAAATCTCCCAGTCGCGCAACTCACCACGCCCGCCCAAGGAGACGCTGCCGGTGCCGATGCCGCCCAGCGGAAAGGCAATCTCGCGCAAGGATTCTCCGGTAAAGACGCGGGAAGGAGAAGCGGTGTAAACCGCATCTTTAGGGTAGGACTGGCCGTCGGCCTGTATCGATGCTGACATCACCACCGCCCAAAGGATAACGACAAACGATTTGGTAGCCATGACGTTCTCCTGCAAGTTGTAGAAAATGCCTTTAACGGAAAACCAGCAAGTCGGGGCTGAAACGATTAAAATTAGGATTAAGATTAAGATTACGATTACGAGTAAGAGCAAGATTAGGATTGCGCAATGAGGTTCGTTCTCCTGCTCCTACTCTTGCTCATCCGCTTATCCAATGAAGCGCTTATGGTCCAAAACGCATTTGCAGATCTGCGACTACACTCATTCCGTCTTCTTTTTGCCAAAAAATACCGTAAGCAAGTGAAGCAGAGTGCCCACGCCCAAAAGGGTAATGGTTCCAATTACACCGATCATCCGCGTGTGCCAGGTGCATTCGAGCCACTTCCATGCCTCCGGCAAATCACGGGCAAAGGTGGACCAAGCAATGCTGCTGACGCTGGCAATGACCGCCACAACCGCTTGCCAGCGTTTGACGCGGCTGAAACCGATCCCAAGCAGGAAGAGCCCGATGACTCCACCGCCGGCGATGCCCCCCAACTGCCAGCCGGTTTCCAGCGCTGATTTTATCTTAATCATCGCCAATCCGGTGGCGATTCCCAAAAGACCCCAAAACAATGTGTAAATGCGCAGCAGCTTGACACTTTTCTGATCGTCCACGTCCTTATGAATGTACTTTTTGTAAAAGTCGAGCAAGGTTAAGGTGGACATGACATTGAGGCACGAGCTGACCGTACTCATGGCCGCAGCAAAAATGGCGGCCACCAGAAGACCGCGCACTCCGACAGGCAATCGCGTTGCAATAAAGTAGGGAAAAATCTTATCGCCCATCGATGGCTCACGGAGTGGAGCAGGTAGTTGATCAGCATGGACCTGATAATAGGCGAACAAAGCTGTGCCTATGAAAAGGAATACCGCGGAGATGGGTATGTAGCCTAACGCCGAAATCCACACCGAGCGGGCCGCATCCTTGGTGCTGCGTACCGTATGGTAGCGCTGGACATAGTTTTGGTCGACCCCGTAGTTGCGCAGATTTTCCATAATTCCATAAAGGAGCACAACCCAGGCAGTGGGGGTAATCAGATCCAACCTCCAGCTTCCCAACGAGAATTTGCTGTTCTCGGCCGCGATCGTAAAAAGCTGGCCCGGCCCTTCCGGCATACCCAAGAACAGGAAAAAGGCAGCCACCAATGCTCCGCCGAAAAGGATGATCACTTGCACCACGTCCGTCCATATAACCGCTTCGATGCCGCCGAAAACGGTATAGATGATGACGCTCAGGCCGGTACCAATGATAATGGTCGGATAGGACCAACCGGTAAGGTTGTAGAGCGGCAAAGAGAGTAGGAAGAGAATCATGCCGACACGGGTTGCTTGGCCGAACATGAAACTTACGCTGCTATAGACACGCGCCCAGCCGCCAAAGCGCTGTTCCATGTATTCGTAAGCGGAGACCTGAACCTTGGTGCGGTACAACGGGATAAAATAGATGGCAGCAACCAACGCTGCCAAAGGAAGCGTCAAGGAAAAGACAAAGGCATCCCAGTTGAAATTGTAGGCTTGGCCGGGGTAAGCCAAGAAGGTAATGCTGCTGACAAAAGACCCCAAAATTGACAGGCCCACGGCCCAAGTCGGGACCTTGCCTTGCGCGACCATAAAACCCATCGCGGTAGAGCTTTTCTTGCGAAAGTAGACCCCGAGAGCAATCGTTCCCAAAAAGTAAACTATCAATACCAGGTTGTCTAAAAAATAAAAGCGTGGTTCCATGACCTCTCCTCTTTTGTCTCCGATATTTCTGCTGTTGTTAGTGGCTTTGTTTTACGGCTTCAAGGCCAGCGGCACAGTCCCCGAGCCTGATCGGGCCGGGGGCATCGCCGCCTTATCGTTTGGTTGCTCGATCGGGCCGGAGGCATCGCCAGCCAATCGTTTGTCTCACGATCAGTCGACCGATCAGGATTTTGATTTTTGCTTCGCGATTTTTCCGTTTGATAGTTGCTTTTTCAATTCCGCTACTCGATCGGCCCGGAGGCATCTCCGGCCAATCCCAAGGGGGATATCGGGCCAATCATAGTCAATCATAACAATCACGACAACAACCATCGTTGGGGGCGACAAATCGAAGCCGCATCACCTACCAAGCCCACACCGGAACTTTGTGCCTATTCCCCAGGTCTTTGGCTTTTTTCCTTATATCCGCAAGCCCAAGCCGGCGAAACTGCTTCCAGTCAGGCGAGCCATTACGGTCATCGTTACCATATAGGAGCGTGTAATTTTCTAACAAGTGCGGAAAGTGCTCCGCGAGCACATTGAAAAAACCGCGCTTTTGCCGACCGGGTTTGAGTGTGAGACCGCCGCAGTCGATTCGTTCCACCCCAATTTCTTTGGCACGCTGGAAAACCGAATCCATATTCTCGTCGGTGTCGGCGATCCAAGGGAGTATCGGCATAAACCAAATGCCGCAGTGAATGCCGGCGTCATGCAGCTTCCGCAGAGCATCAAATCGTTCCTCGGTGGTGCTGGCGCGCGGCTCGAAAATGCGCTGTATTCGTTCATCCACATGCATGGCGGAAATGCAGACGGTTGCTTGCGCCTGACGATTGATCTTTTCCAGTAAATCAATGTCGCGCAGAATCAACTTGCTCTTGGTTAACAGGAAAACCGGAAAGCCATAATCGCAAACTACCTGCAAAAGTCGTCGCGATATCTGCGTGACTTTTTCGGCCGGCTGGTAAATATCGCAAACGCCTCCGGAAATACCAATCGTGAACTTTTCGGCTGGATCGCTGTCCTCAGCTATGTCATCGAAAAGATTCGCAGTCTTGAGACGGTCGGCCTTCTTGAAACCCTTCTTTTGCAGGTATTTTTCCAGCAACTGCGGAGCATTGACCTTGACGCGAATGCGACTACCGAAATCCTCGTGCATATAATAGTCTTCCGCCTTACCGTCGCAATAAACGCAATCGTGATAGCAGCCTTGGTAAGGATTCAAATGCACATTGTCCGTCCCACGCTCCGGCCGCACGATTGATTTGGCGGTAAAGGGTTCAATGGTCATGGCGTCATCGCTAATTCGCTCATCTACGGAAACACTGCCGAGCATCGCTACGCTAAGCCTCTGTGCGGATTTCATCACTCATTAAGGTGCACTTGCTCAACCATTACCCGGCAGCATTTGCCACGAACCTCTGCATCGATTCCATTGTCCACCTTGGCGCCGCTCCTTTTTGGGTGGCCACAAACGCACCCAATCGATTAGCAAATTCGGCAATTTCGGGCAAGGGCCTGCCTTCCAGCAACCCAACGACCATACCCGCTGCGAAAGCGTCACCCGAGCCCGTGGTGTCGACCACTTTCACCTGGAATCCGGGATGCCGAACATGGTCACTGCTCGTCACGAAATAGCAGCCGCGCTCGCCCAAGGTCACGGCCGCAAGCCGGAGATCATATTTTTGCAGCAAGGCGCGCAAAAAAGCCACGTCATCAGCAGCAGCGGGAAAATGGGTCCTCAGCAGCCGCAGTTCTTGATCATTAAGTTTTATGACATCGCACTGTCGCAAAGACTCTTCGACAATCTGCGCGATCGTATCATTCCAAGCGCGTAGATTCACGTCAAAGACCTTGAGGGCCGGCGAGGCAGCCCGCAAAAAAGCCTGAATCGCTTTGCGCGAAGGTTGTTGTCGTTGGGCCAACGTGCCAAAGAAAACGGCGTCGATTTGTCCCGCCAGCTTTTGCCAGGTCGAGTCGAACTCCAAATTGTCGAAAGCGACATTCCGGCTGCATGCAAAGCTCGGAATACCCCGGTCGTTCAACGACACCCGCACCGTGCCAGTTGGTAGATTAGAGTCCGACTGAATTCCCTCGACGCTCAGCCCTTCGGCCTTGAGATGAGTCAGCAGCTCGTGGCCAAGTGCATCGTCACCAACTCTGCTAAGAATGATCCCCTGATGCCCGGCCTGATGGACGTGCGCGGCAAAATTGGCCGGTGCGCCGCCGATGTACTTTTGCTCGCCGTAGATGTCCCACAATATTTCACCCAGACCGGCTATGCTGAATTTCTTACTCAAATCAACTCACCGATTCGCCCGCACAGCTACACGAAGACTTGGGCCGCCCGGCAAAGGACCTGCGCCCGTACGCGGATCCACTTCCACGAATTCGATGCCGGGAGGAATCGGGAAATCAGAATAGGGACGATTCTCCAGGGCGCGCTGCATGAATAAAGCCCATATCGGCAAGGCCGCGCGCGCGCCGGTAATGCCGACGCCTTTTTTGTCTCGCATGGGACGGTTGTCATCGAAACCAACCCAAACGGCGGTAACTAAATCCGGAGTAAAGCCGACAAACCAGGCATCGCGGAAATCATTAGAGGTGCCGGTCTTTCCTGCGCACGGGCGATAAAAGCCCAAGCTACGCATGGCACGGGCCGTTCCGCCCTCAACGACACCGCGCAACATATCGATCATAAGGTAGCAGGTTTGCGGGTCCGCCGCTCTCCTGCTCTGCATGGACCATTTTTCCAAGCTTTGCGTCTCGGCGACTTTGATTTCCGAGATCAGGTAGTCCTTTCTCCAAATTCCCCCGCCCGCCAAGGTGGCGTAGGCGCTGGCCATCTCCAACGGTGACACTCCCGCTGCTCCCAAAGCCAACGACAGATTTGGCTCCAATTTGCTGGTTATCCCCAAACGATGAGCATAGTCGACCACCACTGCCGGCGTGACCAGATCGATCAGCTTAGCGGTTATGACATTCACCGAGTTCATCAAGGCGTACTTGACGATGATGGGGCCGAGAAAATCATTGGTGAAATTATCGGGCGCCCATTGTCGCTTACCGACGGTAAAGGTGGACGGCTGGTCGACAAACACCATAGTGGGCTCGGCTATGTGCTTGTCCAAAACGGCAAAATAGGTGAAGGGCTTGAAAGCGGAGCCAGCATGGCGATGGTTGGCCAGAGCACGATTGAACGGCGCCCGGCGAAAATCCCTGCCGCCGACCAGCGCCTTGACCGCGCCGCTGCGCGGATCGATGGCCACCAACGCTGCCTGCGGGTATTGCACCTTGTCCTCCCAGGAAGCTTCAACATACGGTGGCAAGCCCAACGATTCGTCGAGCTTTCGCAAGCCTTCATCTAAGGCACGGCTGGCCTCATATTGATAGCGCGTATTCATGGCGGTGTAGATGTGTAGCCCGCCATAATTGACTGCGTCGGTGCCGTATTTTTGACTGGTGACTCTCTTGACTTCGTCGACATAATACTCCGCATGCCCCTGAAGTGGATTTATCCGGTAAAATTTGAGCTTCACCTGCAAGGCTGCTCGGCGCTGTTCCTCAGTGATGAAGCCTTCCTCCAACATCCGTCTCAACACCAGTGCCTGGCGTTCTTTGGCAACCGCCTCATGGGTGTAAGGATTGTAGCGCGACGGCCAGCGGGGAATGCCGGCCAGCATCGCCGCCTCAGCCAGATTGAGCTCGTCGGCATGCTTGGCAAAATAGGTCTGTGCCGCCAGCTCGACGCCGTAAACGCCGGAGCCAAAATTGATCTGGTTAATATACGCTTCCAGAATCTCCTGCTTGGAGAATTGCTGCTCGATCTGCAAGGCGACGAGAACTTCCTTGATCTTTCGCAGCCAGCTTCTCTCAAAGCCAAAATAGAGATTCTTGGACAACTGCTGCGTGATGGTACTGCCGCCCTCACGAACGCTGAGGCTCTTTAGATTAGCAATCAGAGCGCGAAGAAAAGCGCGCTTGCTGAAACCATGATGACGATAAAAACCATCATCCTCCATCACCAGCACGGCGTTAATATAGTCTTGAGAGACTTGATCAAGCGGAACGACCTCCCGGTCAGCCAGCACTTTTACCACTTGGCCGTCATCGGCGTAGATCAAAGTGGGATTGCTGAGGGCGATTTTGTTTAGGTCATCCGGTATTCTGGGCAAGGTTAAAGTGAAAACCAAAGCGACGATGACCAGCGCAATAACGGCAAGTTTTGGAAGCCATTTGCGGCTGCGTTTCGATCCCTGATTATTCACGAGGCGTCTCCTTATTCTCAGGAAGCTTCAAGGGCGGAATCGTACCCAAGGCATTGATCTCGGCTATCAAATAGCCGGCGGCGATTTCTGAAGCCTGAATTTCATAGATTTTCAAGCGGTCATCGGATTTGATTTCAAAGGCAATGGTGACGGTCCCCTCCTCCACGACCGGCGCGATGCCCACCCGTTTCAAATTCGCTCCCCATTGAATGAGCTTGTAAGGATCGTTGATAATCTGCAAACGATAGCTTTGCGATAGCTTGTCAAAGGCGTTGTAAAAGTCCTCGGAATTGACAATCCGGCCTTTGAAACGAGGATCGCCGTCCAATTGGCCGCTGGTACCGGCAATTTCCGTGGGAGCCGATGTCAAGGTCCCGTCCAAGTAGGATTCGATGAGCATTTGGCCGGAGCCGTCCAGGAAATGGATGCCGATCTGATCTCCGGCGGCAAACAGGCGCACAGATTGCCAGCTACCGGCGCGGTAAAGGTCCAGCAATAGTAGTGGATCGATGACCTCGCGGGTTTGCTCCATCGGCAACATGCGATAAAAGCGAAGGAATTCTTCCTGACTGATGGTGATGCTTTCCCGAACCGACAGCAGCGCCTTCAAGTCCTCCAAATTCCTGATGGAAGTGGCAATTGAAGAATCAGGCCTTAGATTATCGACGATGGAGGATATTTGCTGCGCGCCGGCTTGGTCCTTTTCCTCCTCCGTCCACAGCCTGCCTACCTGCGGGCGCAGCGGATTGATGACCCACATGTAAAAACCCACGGCCCTTTCCAAGACATCGAACCGAATCTCCAACGCCAATACCAGCAAAACGCCCACCCAGAGCGCCAATGCATGGCGTGAGATCCGAAACCTTTGTTTAGCGCTGTTCATGAGCTTTGCGCCTTATAGTTTAAACGGCATCGGGGTGAACGACAAAATGAAGAACAACAATATGAACGCGCCGAGAATCTTGCGCTTGCGATCCAAAGGAGTCACGTCATCCAACGGCGCGGGATGCTTGCGACCAAAGAAAAGCAGCAAAGCGAACAGCAGTGCCCAACCGGGATAGATGATCGTTAAAACGCCAAGCGCAGCTAAAAAGGCATAGTTTACCGGTCCGGAGCTTCTGCCGAAGATGCTGTACAGAATATGCCCGCCATCCAACTGGCCGAGGGGAAGCAAATTCATGGCAGTGACGAAAAGACCGGCCCATCCCGCGTACGCGGCCGGATGCAGCAAAATATCTTGTCCATCAGCAAGCCTGCCGACGGCCAAATAGGAAAGAAATCTGAAAAGCAACGACTCTCCCAGCGACAGGCTGGCTTCCGGCATTTGCGAGGCGGTAATGACTTGCGAATGGCTGATACCGAAATAAACGGTCGGGATGGTCAGAACCAATCCGGCAATGGGCCCGGCAGCGCCGATGTCAAAAAGTGCCTTTCGGTTTGGCATCAAGCCTTTCATTTGAATGACCGCTCCCATAGTACCAAAAGGATTGGCCAGAGGGAACGGAATAAAGAAAGGCAAGGTGGCCGTCACGCCATAGCGGCGGCACATAAGATAATGGCCCATCTCGTGAGCCAGCAGAATAGCGATAACCGGAACTGAGTACCAAAATCCGGCCGTCACATAGGTGGAGAAAACAGTGAGGAGGAAAAGAACGACGTTGATATAGGGCTTGTTGTGCGGCAAACCAAGAAACTGCAAACGAAAGCGTCGCTTGGGCGGCTTCGAGTACCCATAGTTTTGATAGTCCCCTGCTGCATATTCGTTCATGAAAAAAAACTCAATTCTTGTGGTCTAATTTGTCCTGAGAATTTCCATGGCCGGCGGACCGCCCGATCATGACAGAAATCGTTGTCCTCGCTGGCCGTCGTCAAGGGTGTCATCCCGAACTATTCTGCCAAGGCCGATCCGCTTTTGGCGGACGGGCCCCTGGCCGCTGTACGATCTACGTAAGCAAGATCGCCAACTCCACAAAGGAAGATGCCTGCGGCATGACCGTGCTCTGGCCAGGAGTGACAGCTCATTTCCATTGCTGGGGAAGATGTCTTGAGCTTGACCTTCCTTATCTTAGTTTTGCCGCGTGGTGGCTGGAAAGAGAAGGCTTCCTAACTCCTCGATGACGTGAAAGAAGGACTTGCTTGACTCACTTTGCAAAAAGAACTTCTACCTTATCCCCGAAAGATACGTGTAGAGTCTTCGCAGCATTGCCTTCTCTAACTGCGATCTCCAGAAATCCATGGCTGCCGATGATAGCCAGAGGCTCTCCGACTTTACTTTGACTATATGATTCATTCAGGCCAAACAAGCAGACGTCGCCCACACGGATTTCCTGCACGGCTCGTGATACATCATTCCCGGCGATATTGGAAATCAGATTGCCAAAACGATCTACATAAACGATCTCGCCGACCAGCCAATTCCCTTTCTTAGCAGGTTGCGGGATCTTGCCACGGACATAGTCCTCAACGGGCCGGCCGAGAGATTCCCACGCCACACCTTTGGACAAGTGCGCGGCGACCGGCGCAAACACGTCCCGGCCATGAAAAGTGCGACTGAGGTGCGGCAGGAAATAGCGCGGCTCCGTCAAATGAATAACCCGGCAAGATGGATTGCCGGCAAAGATCCATTTGAGAACACCATTGTCAGGCGCCAAAAAATAGGAATTATTTGCTTCAACCGCAAGTGATCTTCTCTCAGAGCCGACTCCGGGATCGACCACGATCACGTGTATCGTCCCTGCTGGGAAAAAGGGCGTGGCCTGAGCCAAAACGAAGGCGGCGGTATCCAGGTCGCCCGCTGGGATATCATGCGTCAAATCGACAAGAGCGACATCAGGATTGATCCCAAGAATTACTCCCTTCATAACGCCGACGTAGACATCTTGCAGGCCGAAATCGGTCAGAAGAGTGATGATCCTTTTTGAGCTCAAAATCTTCCTTTCGATGTGAAGGCGAGAGCGATGCACATGAATGACCGAAAAATGCGCAAAATCGCCGCCAATCGTCAATATGTGACAGGTTGCAGGTATCTTGTTCTAGGCGATTGCAGCACCGGCAAAGTGTGCAATCTGCCGGTAGATGTCCTCTAACTGGGCAGGGTCCTTTTCAAAGTCTATGCGATCCGCATCCACAACGAGAACATTCCATTTTCCTTGGATGCTTTTGATCCAATGTTCATAGGCTTCATTCAGCTCGTGCAAATAATCGACGGTGATTCTCTTTTCAAATTCACGACCGCGTTTGCGAATGCGTGTGATCAAGGTCCAGGTGGAGGCGCGCAAGTAGACAATCAAGTCCGGTTTGCGCAAGTAATCGGTCATCACATAGAACAGGTCGCGGTAGTTGTCGTAATCGCGGTCGCTCATGTATCCCTGCTTATGCAAGATATAGGCAAAGATTTCCGCGTCTTCATAAATGGAACGATCCTGAATACAGGGCGCGGGACTGGAGGAAATGGCGCGCTGATCGATGAACCGACGGGAAAGGAAAAACACTTGCAAATTAAAACTCCACCGGCTCATGTCGGCATAGAAATCATCCAAATACGGATTGTTGATCACCTTTTCATAAAACGTCTGCCAGCCGAATTTCTCACCGATGAGCCTGGTGAGTGTGGTTTTACCGACGCCGATGTTGCCGGCGATGGCCATAAAAAAAGGCGGCGCCACCTTGCCGCTGGCAGCCGAAAGGTCGGTTGCATCACTCATCCGAATCTTCCTTCTCTCATTTCCCATTCTGTTGCACTACTCGCTCCGCGCGCCATATCTGCCGTCGCTAATCTGCGAAAAAATACGGTCGACCGCCTGCTTTGGCCAGCGGCTCATCGCCAAAGGTTATGTCAGGAATTCCCCTTCCTGCTTCGTTGGTAGCCCGGAAATAAAAACCCGCTTCTCCCGCAAGGACGTTCAGTTTGACCAACAGGAAATTGGTACCAGCTCGCAGATGAACCAGGGCGATGGTTTCGTCCATAACGGCAGCGTGCTGGACATTCTTAGTAAGCACAAGGTCGTCATTGAGCCACACTTTCATCGGCTTGTTCGCGCCGAAACGCAGTTGAAGACTGCGCGAGGTAGGAGAATTCAACCGCAACTGCGCATAGACGGCGCTGTTCAGCGCACCGCCCAGCGTGACCCGCAAATCTAAATAGCCGTCACGAATTTCATCCGGACTGCGGCTCCAGTTCATTGCTTCACCGCGCTTGTTCAGTAATTCCGCGGCCCTGACTTCCTCGGGCCAAAATCTTTCATGAAATCCATGGGTTATCTTGAATGGACCACAGACTTGCCAGGCCTTTTCCGGCGGTGCGCCGATGGCTTTCAGCTCGAACTCGGCTGCTTGGCGATCTCCGTGCAATTGGTCCAGCATAGACAGCGCAAAAGTCAATCCCAAATCAAATTGGTTGCTGCCGCCGGTCCGTAGATAATCACGAGCGGCAGCCAGACTATCTTTGTTAATGAGGGCGTTGGGAAAAGAACGCATGAGACCCAGGGTGTAGAAACGCCAGTACCCTTCCCAAGAAATCCTGGAAAACGATGTGAGAGTCTTCATATTGGCTCGAACTCCCAGCAGCGCGAGGTTGATGAACAGCCGGCGACGAATGGCGTTGTTGAATTCGATCAACGAAAAACCGACGTCCACTTTGCCGAGCGATTCTGCCCCCCAGCGAATGGCAACGACCTGATGATCGAAATCACGCCGACTCTCCTTTGCCACTTGCCCGGCGGACAGTCGCATGACGATATCGGCTTGTTCGGCTCGGTTGAGAAAGATACCCCCGGCTAAATCCAGCCATTTGGCATTGAGAGAAAAGGCTACCAGCGAATCCTTTTCATTGATGACGGCAATGTATACCAGGTCTTTGCCAAAATCGGAATTGAGGATATTATCGATCCAATCCTGATAAACGTACCATCCCTGCGTCTCCGCCAAGCGGATGGAGGCGATTTGCTTGGCTACCCGCCCGATATTGGTTCTTAGTTCTTGACGCTGACTATTGATCTGGCTGATGGTAAAAACGTACGTCTCCATCGCCATGATCACTACAATCAAGAGCACGACCCCCAAGGAAATTTTTGACCAGAGATGGTTGAGCAATTTTGTGTTCTCGCAACCGATTAGAGCGGCCAGCCGTCAGCAATCAGCAGTCAGTAGTCAGCGGTCAGTGATCAGCCTCTCTGACTGCTGATCCCTGACCGCTGACCGCTAACACTTTTCCCGCACTACCGATTCATTTACTTCCTTTACCCAAGTCACCAACTCTTGACACCTTTCATGGCCGAGTGTTTTAGACCACAAGGGAAAAAGGGTATTGTTGGTCAGGAGAAGATCCTCTTCCTCATGCCACAGACCAAAAGATATGGCTCGTTGCCACTCATCCGTCTGCGGAATTGGCGAGAAAGAAGCTAAATTGACCTTGGCGCCGAGATCATTTACAAATTTGACGCTCTCCTTCACCTCGCGTTCGTCTTGATCCGCCAGGCCGAACAGGACGTAGACGCCGATCTCCTGCCGCTCAAAACCCGCTCTTTCCAAATGCTGCACTGCTCGCCGCAAGTCGGCATTGTTCACTTTGGCGGACATGCTCTTTTGGCGGAGCGGATTGGAAGTCTCGAAGCTCAATCGCAGCGTTTTAGCTCCGGCATGAAACAAAAGGTCGGCCAACTCCTGATCGATATTTCGCGGCTGCAATCCGTTTGGTGTATGTAATTGTAACGAATACTCCCTTTCGATGATGCCGCGCAAAAGCGGTTTTATGTACTGCTCGGCGTGGTGCAGCAGCGCATCATCGAAAAAGGCGAAATGCCGGACGCCCCTTTTTTCATGCCAATGAGCGATCTCCCGTAACACGTTCTCCGGACTGCGCCGGCGGTGTTTAGGCACCAAGCTTTTGGAAGCGCAAAAATGACAGCGAAACGGACAGCCGCGCGACGTCAGCAGCGCAACAGACTCGAGGCGCGGGTACAGATCGAATGCCGGAAACGGGTAATCATCCAAGGATCCGCCGGATGTGCGAACTGCACCATTACCTTCGATGGCGGCAAAAAGGCGTAAGACCTCCTCCTCACCTTCGCCGATTATCAGATAGTCCGGCTGCACTCGTTCCTGCGCATGCTGCGGACAAAGTGTGGCGTAGATCCCGCCCAAAACGACGATTGCCTGGGGATAAACCTGTCTGACGATCCGAACGGCCTCCTCCACCGCTGGGTACCAATAGGTCATAAAAGAAGTGATCAACACCGCGTCCGGATCGGGATACCTCGCCAACAAGCTCGTAAACAAGGATAAGGGGTATCCGTAGCGACAATACTTGCGCGGCACAGGCCGCAACGCGACCGGCTTTTCTATTTCCTCACGAAAGAATTTGCCGGTTCCGTCGTTCTTGCTTTTCCCGCCGGCGGTGCCCAAAAATCGCAACAGCTCCGGGTGATGTCGATCCAGACAATCGATCAAATCGACCTGATAGCCTCGCTGCTGCAGGACCGCTGCAATCGAAAGCAATC
Source organism: Caldithrix sp. (assembly GCA_020722685.1). The sequence goes on from DYKH01000007.1 coordinate 31,706, forward strand.
CCACCGGCTTGAACCAAAAGTCATAGGCGGCGAAATCGTAAATCCAGGGGTTGATCAACAGGAGGCGATGGATCTTCCTATTTGTGGTTTTCAAAAGGCGTAGACTCTCCCTCGCGTCACTTTATTTCAGCGAGCATCAACAGGATGTCATCATGCAATTGTCCCGGTGCAAACTCCTGAACATCCTTGATCACATCGGCGGCGGCGCTGGCAATATTTTTGCGCCCGTGTTTTTGCAGGCAAGTCTGCAGGCCGCGTAGTCCGAACGGCCGCTCGAATCGGTTTTCCGCCTCGACGATACCGTCGGTATAGAGTATGATCCGGTCTCTCGGCTCGAAGCGGACGCAGTCTTGAACAAACTTGTCCACCTCGTTCGGCTCAAAACCCACAATAAAATTTTGCGAGTTGAGCAGCATGTTCGTCTGCTTGCTACGGCGCCATAGCAGGCCGGCCGGATGGGCGCTGCCGGCCCAACAAAGCTCGCCTTTCTTAAAATCGACCCTGACGGTCATGATCGTCAAAAACATCCCGGTATGGCTAAAGGATTCGCAAAAGAATTTGTTGAGGGAATACACGATTTCGCGCGGGGACAGGCCGTCGCGCACAAATTTTCTGATCTCGCTACAAACCCGGTTGACCAGCAAAGCCGCAGTGATGCCATGACCGGTTACGTCGATAACGGTAAAGCGAACGCAGCCGCGGCCGTCGTCATAGATATCGGCGAAATCGCCGCCCAGGCCGATCATCGGCAAATACTCAACGGCAATGGCGATATGCTGGTTCTCAAAATATTTTGGCACCAAGCTGGCTTGAACCTGCCTGGCGAGGCCGAGGTCTTGATCAATCAGCCGGTGGTATTGATTCAGCTTTTGCTGCTGCATCTCTAAGAGCATGCCCAAGCGGCGGCGCTCCAAGGCGTTGCGCACCTTGACCATGAAGCTTTCCGCGTCGATCGGCTTGCTCAGGTATTCGTAGGCGCCCTTTTTCATCGCCTGAACTGCGGAAGAAATGCTGCCAAAACCGGTGAGAATGAGAACCTGCGAGTGTTTATCCTTGCGTTTGGCCGCTTCCAGCACCTCCAGACCACCGATTTCCTCCATGTGCAAATCGGTCAAAACCAAATCGTACTGGTTAGCAGCAATCATGTTCAGCGCCATTTCTCCGTTAGAGGCTTCGTCGACGGTGAACTTTTCCCGCTTGAAAAGCTGTATGAAGAGTCGGCGTACGGAAGCATCATCGTCAACGACCAAAACGTGGCGGCTATTTTGAATATCGAAATCTTTGGGTATTTCCATTCAGGCCTTCAGAAAAAGTGGTTTCTCTTACGGGTTCAAGGTGCGACTTTAGAGAAGCTAAAAGGACTGTGGAGTCGGAAAGTCAAAAGGATTGGGGAAAGAATGATTCTGTCCCTCATCATTTGACTTTTGGCTCGCGGCCGATCACCGCGCCATTTAGGACCAGCCAGCTAAAGGCGATTTCTTTAATCAGTCAATTGACCTTCAGAGCCAACATGGTAATATCGTCTGCCTGCGGAGCGCCTTTGGCAAACTTGTTCAGCTCGCCAATGACTTTGTCGATCAGCTCGCGTCCGCTCAAATTTTGCCCGTGGGACAACAATTTCTCCAAGCGCCATTCTTCAAATTGCTTCCGATGGATATCTACTGCTTCGGTCACGCCATCGGTGAAGAGCAAGAGTGCGTCGCCACAATTGAGCTGCACTTTTTCGGTTTCATACATCATGTTTGGCATCATGCCGAGAACCAAGCCGCCGGTTTCCAGCGTTTTTAGCTTCCCATTCTTTGACCAGAGGTAAGGCGGATTATGACCGGCATTCACGTAGACCATGCTCTTTTCTTTCACGTCTACCTCGGCGTAAAAAAAAGTGATAAATTTGTCATAGGTGGTGTGAGCATAGATCAAGTTGTTCAGTTTGAACATCATGTTGGCAATATCCGCATGAGGCGCGATCAAGCTGTGCAATCCGGCCTGCAAGTTTGACATGATCAGAGACGCTGGAATGCCCTTGCCGGAAACGTCGGCAATGGTAATGGCCACGTGCTCGGGATCAAGAACAATGCAATCAAAGTAATCGCCGCCGACTTGCCGGGACGGTAAATTGACGCCATAGATCTCAAAGCTGGGGATTTCAGGGAAAGTGCGCGGCAAAAGCCGCTGTTGTATCTCCCGCGCGATCGATAACTCTTCCTCGATGCGCTGCTTTTCTAATGTTTCTTCGAATAACCGGGCATTCTCTATCGAAGTCATCGCCAGATTGCTCAAGGTGGCGATAAACTCGAGGTCATCGGGAGTGAAGCTTTGGCGGTTGATTTTCTCACCAAGAACGATCACGCCTTTGGTTTCATCTTGGATTCGCATCGGCGCTGCTACGGCCAAGCCCAGACGCTGCAGGACCTTCAGATTGCGCGAGAGCTCGGCATCATTGACCAGAATGGGGCTGGTAAGGCGGCCCAGGCTCTTCAAGAATCCTTTTCCCGTCAATGCTTCCAGATCGGCGGCTTCACCGCGAGCACCTCTGTGCGAGGCTAATTTGAAATGGCCGTCTTCTTTCAAAAACACATAGCTGCGATTGACCATCAATTCGCCCATAATCGCATAAATGAGCAAGCTGACGATCTTTTCCCGGTCCAGCGTCGAATTTAGTTCCTGGCCGATTTCAAACAGGGTATTAAGCTCCTGCACTTTCTTGTCCAATTGGCGATTGACCTTCTCCAGCCGGTGGAACATCATGGCGTTTTCGATGGCTGTGGCCGCAATATTGGATAGCGAATTGAGGAAATCAATCTCGGCGGACGAGTAAGGCACCAGACCCAGCTTCCTGCCCAATCCCATGATGCCGACCGTACGCTGCGTGCTGACGATGGGAAGCAACAATTCAATTCCCAGATCGGTGAAAAAGTTTTTCCAGCGGCATTCGTCAATGGAAATATCCTTCAACAGAGTCGGCTTGAGCAGCTCGGACTCGATATAGAGCTTTTTTCTCAGCAGGTCTCTGGGAAGGCCCTTGATGACCTCAACCTCAAAGCTTTGCTGTTCATAGGCCACCATGACCAAGCCGCGGCTGATCATCATGCGGCCCATGGGAGTCAGGAGCAGATTGTTTAAGATGGTGCTTAGCTTCAGGCTCGAATTGAGTACCTGACTCATCTCGAACAAGGATTGCAGCTCCACGAGACGATGGTCTACCTCCTGATCGATATTCTCCTGTCTTGCTTTTGGGCGACCTCTCATCAACCCCTCTTTTTTGGCTTGACGACCTTTGAGTTGCGTTTATCTACAAAGTATTTGACCATCTTCACCTGATTCTGCACGCCGGGATGGATGTTGTAATCCACTTCGTCCATCAAGGTGCGCATCAGGTAGATGCCCAATCCTCCCACTTTGAGCTCCGCCAGGTATTCCTTCATGTCGGGAATTTTGACGGCAATGGGATCGAAGCCTTTACCGTGATCGGTGACGACCACGGTGAATTTTTGAAAATCAATCTCGATGACAACGTCCAAGGACTTGTCGTTATTTTCTTCCGAATACGCATGCCGAATGACATTGGTACAGGCTTCATCGCAAGCCAACTCGATCTTGCCGACGTCGTTTTCCGTGAATCCCACCTTTTCGGCGACCTTGCCGACAAACAGTCTGATCAACTCCAAATTATCCGTCTGACTGGGCAAGTGCAATTTGTATTCGTGCGGAATATTGGACATCATGGGTCCTGCCTTTGTATGGGCATCCTCTTTTTGCTTAATCATCGTTGGGCTCCGCCATGACAAACTTGTTAATCGCCTCAGTCTCTTCTTCGACAATATCGTACAATGTGGGAAAGCCAAGCAAGTCAAAAACGCGATAGATCTTTGCGGTCATATTGCTCATCTTGATGTCTCCACCCTTCTCCCGGATTTCCTCGATGAATCCCATAAAGACGCCCAAACCGGCACTGCTGATATAATTCAGATCCTTGAAATTGACAATGATCTTGAAGCGCTGGTCGTCCATCAGCTTCTGGATCGCATCCTCAAGTGACGGAGCCGTATGGGCATCCAGGAAACCGCCGATCTTTAAAGTGGTAAGACCTTCGTGATCGATTCGACTAATCTTAAAGTTCTCCATTCATTTCCTCCTGTACGACAGCAAAATACTAACTATATTCGGTGAATTGCACGAGCAGGCGGATGATGCATTATCCTGCGTCCGTAGCCTGCATTCTACTCAGTCCTTGGCACCGGGTCTTAGATAATCTTACAAATCACAAACGTCAAGTCATCATGCGCCTTCTCCTGATTGACAAAGGCGTTTATGCATCCGATCAGGTGATCCTTAATTTGTGGGGGTGTTTGCCTCTTGACCGCCATAAACGCTTCCGCCAACCGTCCCTCGCCGAATTCATCGCCGAGGCTGTTTCTCGCTTCGGTCGCCCCATCGGTGTACAACAGCATGGTGGACCCGGAATCCAGCCTCACTTCCATCTCGTTCAGCGACTGTTCAAAGATCGGGCCGCGATCCAATCCCAATCCCAAACCGGCGGGTTCCAGGATTTCGGGCGCATCGCTGCCGTTTGCCGCCAAAAGAACCGGGCAATGGCCGGCGCGGCAAAAGGTAAAACGCCGGTTCCGTGAATCAATAATCCCATAGATCATACTGATGAAAGTCTTGCGATCGATGTTTTCATAGAGCGTCTCATTGGCGGAAACCAAAAGCTGCTTGGGCGACTGGTGATGCCGGGCCAACGCCTGCATGACGCCTTTTATCTCCGCCATGTGAAAAGCCGCCGAAGGACCTTTGCCGGAAACATCGGCGACCACTACGCCCAGCTTTCCATTTCCCAAGGGAAAGAAATCGAAATAGTCGCCACCGACTTCGTTCGCGGTCCGGCAAACGGCATCCAACTCGATCCCTTCGATTTGCGGCATCTTCTTCGGCAGCAGCTTCATCTGCGCATCGTGCGCAATCTTGAGCTCCTGCTCCAGCCTCTCCTTGACAATGGACTCTTCGATCAGCCGGGCGTTTTCGATCGCGATGACCGCTTGATCGGCGAAAGCTCGCAGCATGTCCGCGTCATCAAGCTCAAAGCCGTATTCGATCCGCTTTCCCGCGTAAAGGAAGCCGATCACTTTTTCACTGGTGACCAGCGGCACGGCGATGACGGAATTCAGGTCCCTTTTCCATTTGTGCAACGATCTGGTTTGCTGGCTTTTGGCCGCCTGATTGCTGAGAAAAGGCTTCTTCTGGCTGATCAGCCATTCCGAGAGCGGGTCGTCAAAACTTGGCCGGCGACGGCTTACTTCGCTTTCAGACAGATGCAGGGAGGAAACCATGTTTAGCTTTGCAGACTGGGCGCCGGCTAATTCCAGCCAACTGAAATCCGCCTCGGTCACCTCCGCCGTCAAGCGAACAATGGTGACCACCAACTTGTCCAAAGAAAACTCGGAACTGACTGCGCGGCTTAGGTGGTGCATGGAGCTGATTTGTTTGGTGCGCAGATCGTAGAGCTTCGCCGTCGGCAAGTGGGCTAACAGCGCCAGCAGGCCAACCGCGACGTACACGGTGAAAAAGATGATGCTGAATTCATTGAATTGGCCGAGCACTGGGCTGAACTGGGAGACCGGATTCTCGCGGATAAATTTAAACATGATCTGAATCTGAATGGGCAACAAAATCAATCCGCCCCAAAAACACGCCAGCTTTTGCTTTTTGTTCAAATAATTTATCCAGGAAACCCGCAAAGAGTTGATGACCATCAGGTTCACCAGAATGAAAAGCACCACATAGCTCAGGGCCTGCGCAACGCCTTGCCGGGAAAGCTCCCCGGGAACGACCGGCGACCCCTCGAAACCAAATAAAGCATACGCTACCAAGAAGAACATCAGCCAGTTGAAATTGCGGGCCGTGGATTTCTTCCGCTTGATCAGGATGAGATTTCGCAGGGTGCCCAACAGAATAAAGACAAAGATAGAAGAGAAGAACGCCCAGGAGATAGCATAGATATAGCCGGCGGCATCACCGGAGACCGATCTGCCTGCAACCAGAACGTCGTTCAAGGTTGCAAAGCGAAACCCGGAAAGGTTCAAAGCCAAAGAGGTGAACAAAACTAAGAGAAAAAGCGATTGCAGGCCGCGCAAAACGTTCCGGTCCGAGGCCCATTTTTGTCCGTAAACCAGCGGCAACGAGAGCACCAGCGCCGACAAGATGAACAACTCGCGCAAAAAGCCTACGTAGCTCTGCGACAGCGCGCCGGCCAGAATATTGATGTCCAGAAAGATGGCGCCGGCAAATAAGCCCAGAGGCAATAAAAGTGACAGCTTGCTAAAATTCTTCATGGCTACACCATCCGGACGACCACCATGGTCATGTCGTCGTGAGGGGAATTGTGCCCAACAAACCCTTTGATTTCTTTTTCGATGTCGACCAGCAATTCTTCGGAGGATTTATTCGCGACCTTGTTAATCAACTGCTGTAATCTCTCTTCGCCAAACTCGTCCTTTGAGCTATTCATGGCTTCGGAAAAGCCATCGGTGTAAAAAACGAACACATCGTCTTTTGCCAACGGCACGGTCAGTTCCTCAATGACTTTGGCGAATAGGCCGCCTTGTTCCAGACCGAGCGCCAAGCCCTTTGGACAGAGTTTTTCCGGCTGGCCTGCAGCCATCCGGTGGCTGATGACCGGATTGTGTCCAGCGCGGGCAAAAGTAAAGGTCATGGCATCCAGATCAAAGACGCCATAGATCATGCTGATAAAATGCCCGCGATCAACGTTTTCGTAGAACAGGCTATTGATCTCGATCAGCACTTCGCGCGGCGACAGATTGGTGCGGGTCAAAGACCGCAGAAAGCCTTTGGTCAAGGTCATGTAAAAAGCGGCGGAAATTCCCTTGCCGGAAACATCGCCGATGGCAATCCCCAGTTTTCGTTCGTTCAAAGAAATAAAGTCGTAGTAGTCGCCGCCCACCTCCATAGCGGGAATGCAGATACTCGCCACGTCCAGACCGGGAATGCTGGGATTGGCGCGCGGCAAAAAGCTCAATTGCACCTGCCTGGCGATCGCCAATTCCCTCTTCAGCCGCTCACGCTCGACGATTCTCTTAACCAAAGCCGGCGTGTACTGGGACAATTCCTCCACGCTGATGTTTTTCGAGAGGCTGACCAGTCCCCAAACCCCCAAGACGACGATGAGACCAAAGAGCACCCAGCCGGAAAACGCCAGGGCCGGATGCTCATAGAATATTAACCGCACGGCATGGAAAGTAATGCCAAAAGTCACATAGGCCGACAAGCAGGCGACAAAGTCGTAAAGAAGGAAAGTAACCGCAAGAATCCCGCCGACGATCAGTCCATTCAACACGGTCGCCCAGTAAGGGCCGGAGGGAAAGTCGCTAATCAAGCCAAAACTAAGCGCCCAGAATATCGCTAAGGCGGCGACAATCCAATGACGGCGGCTAAAATATCTGGCGGCAATGGACACGCCAAAAAGTATGACGGCAAATTGAAACCAAACGCCGTTGACAACAACCTGCGCCAGTCGGTAGAGCAACGGACTCCAGACGTTGATATCCTGAATGTCCATGCTCCACTTGACCAGATCGAGCGTGGAAACCTTGGCTGCCAGCTCGATCACGACGCTGGTGGCGCCACGAAGGATAAAACCGATGGCGATGCCGCGTAACAGGTTTTGCCCCAATAGCCGGTGGCGCAGCAAGCCCCTACGGATGGCATCAAAGCTCAACAGTTTGTCATTCCAGACTTCCCGACTGAGGGCATCGGCGGTTGCGGTGGCCGCAAAGATACCCAGGCCGACAAAGGCGGTCGAAAAGCCGGTGCCGATGATCATCCACATGAGATTGTTGCCCTCTTTGATCTGGTTAGCGACAAAATAACCAAACGCTGCGGTGGCAACAAGAGCGACCGGCCAGACAGTCTTGAAGCTGATTTCATCCGCACGCAGCTTTTTTATCAGAAAGATCACGTACAGAACGGCCAAGCCAAGGAACGTGAGCAAGAGCGTAATCGCGCGGAAATACTCGGACACCTTTGATTCCGGTTCTTTGGGGACGACGTACTGGTATTCGAATTTTCCTAACCGTGAGCCGAGAATGTCGATTTGCAGGTTTACCGGAAGACCGGCCAGGTTCTCATTGCGCTGGTAAGCGAACGAATAATCCACCCGATCGCCCTTTGAGTTTTGCCGTCCACGCTGGAACTTAAAGCCGGCGGTGTCGGCACCCAGCCGGACACGCAGGATCGAATCGGCCATAGCCTGAGCTGCCTCTTGGCTAATGGCCGGGATTAGACTATCATCTTCCGCTTCCACATTGAAAGCGATCTCGCGTCCGTTCTGATCGTAACGAATTTGCACCCGCTTGAACCAGTTCGGGAAGGCATTTGGCTCTCGATGGTCTTCGTTTTCCAAGAGGCTCTTGTCCTGCTGGGGCCTTTCCCAGGTGACTTGCCACTGATAAGCGGGAATCTCGCTTTGCAAGAGTCGCTTGGTTTCTTCGCCGCTGAAATGCTTCACCGCGTAGCGCAGCAAGTCTTCACGCGATTGGAACTCCGCAGCAAGCTCGTACTCGCCGGCATCGTATCCCCAGGCGCGCAAGGATTGCTCCGCCATCGTCGCAATTTGATCATGACTAAAGCGAATTTTGACGGCTGCGGAAGGAAAAACGGCTGGATACACATAAACGAAAAACAATAGCCCTATGACGCCAAGCAGTGCTAATAAGACATCCGTTCTATTTCGTGAAAAAGCCATAGAATTATTCTTTTGGGAAAAAACTAATGGTGTTCGACCACGACGCAATAGGGCGCGGCAAAATCTCCCACTACTTCTATTTTGCCGCCATCCTCCGCAACTCGGAAAACCTGGGCTCTTCCAGTATCCGCAACCAAACAAGAGCCGTCATATTCATTCACAGCAATGGATCGAGGATTGCCAAACTGGGTGAGCTTGAATAGCACCTGACCGCTCGCGTCGATCTTGAGTAGCGAAGCCGGCTTGCCGACCGGCTCCAAATCCACCACCCAACAGACGTCGCGAACATTGTCGTATTGGATCAACGAAGCCCAAAAGAATCCCTCAACGGTTACGCCGGCGGTGGAGGAAAAAAAGTCAATCTTGACGACTCGCGAGCTGTCGGCAACCCAAATGGCGTCGCCATTCTGGCTCAGGGTAAGGTCGCTGGGAGTTCGCAAATCCGCATACGGCAGCGCACGGGCTTGACCGTTCGCAGTAATGCTCACGATTCTCTTTGCATTGCCGTCGTCAATGGCAACGCATCTGTGACGTCGTGAATCCATTGCCAAGGCGATTGGCTTGGTCACATCTCGCACAGACAAGACCGAGGAGCCGTCTGCTTGCAAGCGCGTGATCGTTCCTTTTTCGGCTTGGGCAACCCACAGATTGAAATTCAAGGTATCCACGGCCATGTCCGAGACATCCATGAACCCGCGCGCGGAGACGTCCACTTGTCCGGTTGAATTCAGTTTGTAGATGACGTCGCTGCTGAGAGAGTAGACCCATCCCGCCCTTTCTTTGGGACTGACGGCAATCAGATACGGAAAATTCAGAATGCCAAAATCAAAAAGATGGTGCTTCAGATCGTGGGTCAAGCGAACAACATAGCCGGAATTGCGGTCGGCGATCCAGGCATAGGTCGGTCCCGGTGTGATGGCTACAACCTGGGAAGGTGGTGATTCATAATCCCCTACCAGCGCAGAAATACGATACGAGTATTCTATTCCATACTCAACCCGGTTATCAGAAAAGGTCGGCACACCGGATTTTACTTGGCCTATCAAAGCAAATTCAGAATCCAAAGAAGACTTGCGATAGATATTGATCGCTTCAATTCCCTCCAAGTTGATAGGATGCCAAGAAAGGCTAACATTCCGCTCTTGGGCCAGGACTTGCAACCCGACCAATGCGCCCCTCGTCTTTGGATTCTGCGGATCCAAAGGATTATCTCGATCCCGATCCGAGCAAGAATCGAATATAATTGCAAAGCCAAGGCATAGACAAAGGATTAGAGGAGAGCCTTTCACTTTATTCAGCCGCCAATGCTGTAAACGGGAGAGGATGCACAAATCTTGTAATTCTCACGAACAAAACTGCCCACCCATACGGAGCCACCCACCACAAGTTTCCACAGATATTGTACTAACTGCGGTTGAAAGTAAGCAAAGAGAGGGATTAAATCAAGCGAATTGTAAGGGAGGAGATGGAGGAAATGGGGATTGGATAGCAGCCAGCGGCCGGCGGGCAGCAGTCAGTGGTCGGCGGGCAGTATTGTAGAAAAGACTTTTCCGCAAAAAAGAAACGGCTATGACGTGCGTTTCTATGAGGATTGGTTAAGCGTTAAACCCATACACTGATTCCGGTAGGGAACTGAAA
>DYKH01000007.1:42204-77623 GCA_020722685.1 Caldithrix sp.
CTCACAGCTCCTAGGCTGCTTTCGGGTTCTTTGGAACCTTTATCGGGATTCTGAGGTAGGCCTTTTTGTGGATAGCCATACACATAAGCATAGTCTGACGGCTCCGATTTTCGCAAAACGCCATTCCATGCTATGCCCTAGGCTTTGGCATAGTAATAATAGTGATTGCCATTAGGATTGATGCTGATTTTGTAATCGGTCCAATTGGTCGCCGTTATGTTAGAAGCAACTCATGAGGCCGAACCATAAACGATGCCTCGATACATGTCGTATTTGAAAGAGACACCAACCGGGTGTAGAGGGCTATTCCAGGCAAAATGTGGATTCTGGCCCGTTTGCCCAGCGTTGGTGCAAATGAAATTCCGCGGCGGAGTCGGCTGAAGATATTCAGGATTATCGTGCAGATTAAGAATGCCAGTTACTTCGGTACTCGTTCCAGTCCAAAAGAACTTGTTGTCATCATAGTCGTAGGTAATATCCACATCACCCTGAAACAGGAAGCCATAGCAGTCTACCAGCAGTCTCCTGTTTCTACCCTGCACGGAAATAACGTAGGAGCAATCATAATCGCCACCAATCTCTGCGCGTCCAAGATCGGGGATTGCGTCGCCGCTGATACTATCATCAGTATCCCAACCAAGCTCACCGTAGGAATAGTCCCCCATAATTACCAGATCCACTGGATTGGTAAACTTGCTATCGGTTGTTGGATAGCCGTTTGGACCCCAAACCGGAGAACTCTGGCATACTGTCTGAAATGTTACAGTATCCCCACCTGTATCTTTCGTTTTCATAAAGATCTCTAATGTATATGCTGTTGTTGTCTGAGCAGAACTTAATGTCGCGGACAAAATCACTAAGTTAAGAATAAAAACAGTTCATGTTCTCATGGTCATTACTCCCTTCATTTAATACAATAAAACTCTTTCCCGGGCTCTACGAACCATGTGCCCACAAAAAGTAGCCCTTCCACAAGGGCAGGGGAATTGCCATTGACCTTTCCTATTGAGGATTGCCATTTCAGTTGTCCGTTTGACATAAACGCATAGGCTCTTACCGGAAACCAGGCAGAGCCATAAACAGTACCTTCCCGGTCACAAATCAAGGAGCTCGTTAAAGGACCGATTTCTGTAATGTTCATTTTCCAACGAAGGGTACCCCCATTCGTCATAGAAACTAACAAGTCTTGAGTTCCTGTTGGCCCGACGGAAAAATATACATTGCCATCATAATCCATCGCCGCATCCTTATTGTTCATACCACCAGGATATTTCCATCGCAATTGCCCTTCGGGAGTCACTGAAAACATGCCGCCTGCACCAAAGAAAATATTACCTTCATTGTCGACTAAGGGCGTACAGTCAACAGACCCGGCCTTAAACGCCCACTTCACTCGGCCGTCCAAGGTAACCGCCGCCAGTCCGGAACTGGCATCGCTCGCGGCGGTGCCGACGTATCCCAGATACAGTGTTGAGCCATCGGGAGAAACTGATATGCCTGCTAAGCCACTGCAAAGAAATTTATGGCTTTCCCCTGATTTCCACCGAAGAGTTCCATCCGGATTGACAGCGTACAGGCAATTATCAGCGGCCGTAAAATACACGGTACCGTCCAAGCCAATACTTGCACTAATGGAATTGATGGCGGCATTGGCTTTAAAAGTCCATTTCAAGGTCCCGTTGGGCTTGACGGCATAGAACAGATGATCGGTCGAACCGATGTATACAGTTCCATCCGCCGCCACCAATGGCGAACAAGCTTGACTGGCGGGGCCAAATTCTCCACTGCTGATAAGCTTAAATCGCCATTTCAAAGATCCGTTCCCCCGGAGGGCGTAAAGAAACGAATCCTGGAACCCATCCGTGGTATCATAGCTGCTGGCAAAATAGATGGTAGAATCCGGACCGATTGCCACCGACGACCCCACAGGCCCATTGACCTTGTATTTCCAGACCAGCCTCCCTTGTTGCGGCCCGACATATGGGCTGCGGCCGGTAGATTGCGGATCATGATGATGCATGGGCCAGGGGCTATTCGCCAAGCTGGGCCAAGGAATGTCGACCTGCGGCTTGATGGAAGAAATGCTATTTGGCTTTAGCGTCTTTGGCCCCAGCGGCTCCTTGTCTCGCCGGCAATGGCTTGAGAGCAGAATCGAAATCAGTATGATTAGGTATGCCTTTTTGAACATGACGCTTCCCCTTTCCTGTATGAAAATGAAATGCCCTCTGGTTGCTCTTTTTTTCTCTGACCAGAGGGCATAGATAGGTAAAGCGGTTTTGTCCTAACCACCAAGGACAATCTAACACATTATGGAAAATACAATCCATTTTGCTACCCCAGACTTCTCAGACGCCATATAGGACGTGCGATTGACGATGTCAAGCGACATTTTTAGGCGACCAATCATCGTCGGCTATGACATCGTTTTCATCGCTCTGTCGTTAAACACGTCCGCCGTGAAAATGAGTATTTTTGTATGCTTTTCTTGCCACGCATCCACATCGAGACCGGCTTTAAGACAGGTATGTTCCAGGAAGGTTTTTCGATCCCAACCGTACTCGGTGGCTACCTGCGGCAGTAGCAATCCGCTGCGCCATCCATGCTCGATTAAGATGCCATGTTTGCCGACGACGATTTCTTCCACATTTTGAATTTGCACCAGCGGAGACAGCACGGAAATCTCAATCTCTATTTGCGGAACTTCATGGGAAGAAACCGGGCGGAAACGCGGGTCCCGCAAAGCCGCCGCCTCGACCATCTCCACGACCGTCTCGACCAAAGGCTTGATGGCCTGCACCATGCCAATGCAGCCGCGCAGTTCTTTGTTTTTGTGCAAAGAGACGAATGCACCGCGCTTTTCCCTCAAAATGGGAAATGAAGTTGTGGGTCGTACAAGCCTTTTCGAGCAAGTGACATCTTCCAGCGTTTTGCGAGCCAGCCGCAGCAGCTCACATTTTTCTTCAGCATTCAAACAGCGATCCAGTTCAGCATGTTGAGTCATACTCTCTCCCGTTTGCCAATCAGCAAACAAATCGTAATAGCTTCAAAGTGCGCCGAGGATCTCCGTAAGATGCCGGTGAGGACATATTCTGTGATACAAGTTCCATGAAAAGCCTTGTTGAGTCATTCACTCAGCCCATGCTACAAAATGCTTTCGTCAAATACCTGCGTGCGATACACCCAAAACTCCGCGCCGCTGCGCCAGGCATTCGTCGGCAACCCGGCCTTCATACACAAGCTGTGCATCTCCTCCTCGACGGTTTTCCATCCTGCCTCGACAGGAACTTCAGGCAAATACGTCGCTCCGCGTCCGTTCTTCATCATGATGATGCCGTGCTTGCCCATCTCGAATTCATCAAGGCTGTCGATTTTGTATACGTTGGTGAGATAAACGGAAATCTTGATCTTGATTCGTCCCAGCTCTTCCGGGCGCAAAGGTGGAAACCTCGGGTCGTCAAATGCGGCGGCAACAGCCCTATCCGGCACCAATTCATAAAGCGGCCGATCGTTTTCGTGATAGCCGATGCAGCCGCGCAGCTCTCCATTTTCCGTGAGGGTGACGAAAACCCCCCGCTTTTCTTTCATCGTCGCACAGGTGGGCTGGAAACGGGGAATCTTACCGCTATTCAGATACTCCTTGATGGCCTGGCGCGCCATACGCAGAAGCTCCCTTTGCACGTTGACATCGAGCGGCTGAAATTCGATGCGCTCGCTTCGAGGCTCACCTTGGGCAAAGACGGCCACTGCGCCATACCCGACGATGTAACCATCCTTTTGTCCCGTCACGTCACCGGAGTTGGTGCGGGCGACAAGCTTTGCCTTATTGGCGCCGAGAGCTTGCGCTGCCACTTGCATCACCGCAATGGGGCCGCCGCCGCAGGCCTGGTATTCCTCCTTCAGCAGGCCATCACAGAGCTTGGCAGGCCGTAAATCCGTGACTGCCGCCAAGGTAACGTTGTCGGTATTTTTGCATTCGCTGTAAGAATAACCGTGATAAAGATCGGAGCTGGCGATTAACAGCGCTTGCCTGCCTTGCAGAACTTTGGCCAACGCTTTGCCTATGGCCTCGCAAGTGGGCCAATCATAGCCACCGACCACGATCGGCAGTATTTTGCTGTTCGGGAAAAGGGTTTGCACGAAAGGAAGCTGAACTTCCACGGCGTGCTCCGCGCGATGCCCCAGTTCGGACAATTTTATGACATTGCAGGAGCCGACCAGTTCTTTGGCAAGGGTCTGATCAATGGGGACGGTTCCCAAAGGCGTCTGGTAGGCGCTTCCGGGATAGATGGTTGCGCCGAAAAAGGGATCGCGATGACTGGGAGCGATGATAACCACCAAGTCGTATCTTTGCCCGGCCACTTGTTTGTAGCCCGCTGCGGCGGTGGCAGCCGAATAGGCATAGCCCGCATGCGGAACCACCAGGCCGATGATCTTACCGGGAATAGCAGCTTTCTCGGCAGCGGCGAGATGCTTTTTCAGTTCCCCTTGTAATGTTTGCGGATTATCGGGGTAAAATGCCCCGGCCACAGCCGGTGGGCGAATTCCCTTTTCGATAGGCTGCGGCGCCCCGTGCAAATAGCCGTTGGCCAACCAGCCAAAAAGCACAACGACTGCGGCGGGCCAAACGAGGTGTGGCCCAAATCGTCTACGATTCAAGTTCTCTCTCCTCCATCGTATTCAAGATTAGGCGGTGGGTCAGTAACCCACTTTTATGTTAGCATTTCGCTTTCACTAAGCGACGCTGAGATGAGAAACGGCGAAGCAAGATCTTGTCCCGCAATGTTCAGCTTTTTTGCAACTCACTACGAACCATGTCATCAATTCTTCGATTTATTCTCCCTGAAGATAATAACTGCTGAACCATTGAGTAAGCTGTTATTTTCTCTATGAGTTTTTCCTTTGTCGCTTTGAGGATTTGCCCCGCGATACCTGATATCGCTAGACCCAAAGATTGGGCGACTCGTCGGCCAATGGTTTCTTCGATGAGCAACGGCAAATCCATCTCGTAAGCCAGGAAAATAGCTTCCTGTTCGCCTCTGTCGAGTCTGTTCATAAGGGGACAGTGAGAATTTCTGTCACTTGCCTAACCTGCACCAAGTCGTTAATACCATGGGTGCGCAAATAATTGGATTGTGCGAGGTGAGTACCTTCTAAAAGCTCCCGTTGCACCTCATCGGGCAGGAGTAGACTATCATAAAGCTTGCGAGTAAACTCAAAACCATCATCCAGTTTTTCTAAAGTGATGATCGGTCCGGTATCGCTTACTATTAGTCCCGCCATGAAAAGCTATGCCTTCAGCTCGATGGCGATATTCTCGGACGAATCACCAAGCGTTGAAAAGCCAAATTTAGGCAACACGGCCTCAAACTCACGTCTGGTCATTCCCAAAATCTCACGGGCTTCTTTTTCAGAAAGCCTCCCCAAATGGTATAGGTTCGCTGCTAGCATCTCTTTAAGAAAAGAGCTATCTACATCCGCGAGAGTATCTATATTTGGCAATTCGATTGCCATTTCCATTATGCTTTCTCCAATCTAAATCGGTCTGAAGGATAAATGAGCTCAAATAAGTAAAGACAGAACAGAAATCCACACTGGAGATTGTACTTTGATAACCCAACCTCCAGTCTTTCTTAAAAGGATGTCACTGCAAGTAGGGCCGGGCTGGCGATTGACACGGCAGCCTATTATCAATCTCGCGGGTTCCTTGGCTCACTGGGCGTTAATCTCGGCCCCACTTTTCGTGGGAGAAGGCGGACGATCTCATGTCCTGAAGCTTTCTGTATCTCAACCAGGTCTTGACATATTTTTGCGAGATCGCCGCCAAACCTCTGAGTATGCTCCATACGATATTTTCGCACCTCTTCAACGATCGGGTCTTTCATCTATATCCTCCAAAAGTTCAACGGGAGAACAGATTTCAGGGCAATTGTATCCTTCATTTTCGATAATCTGCCTTACCATCATTCTAGTGAACGGATTGTTTAGGTGGGCAAAGTTCCAGGTAAGAAACACATCGATTCCGTTAACGGCCGCAACCGCTATATGAAGTGCATCTTCCGGGTACTCTGCTGGGATACCTTTGCCTGATGTAATTTTTTCGGCGAGAGATCGAGCCTCATCGTCCATGTCGAGCATGTGAAATGGGGCAATGGCCGCCAATCGCAATTGAGCCTGAGCTTCATCACCTTTACCGGATTCTTGATAAACAAGTGCGGAGATGTAAGTATCGTACATGGTCAGAAGTCGTGGCCAAAGTTCCTGAGTCGCTTCTTGGTGGGCGATGATCAGAACATCTCTACTTGGCCTGGATGTGAAATAACTGACGATCGAAGTTTCAATGTATACGCTCTTTCTCATTTGTCTCATTCTGCATGAAGGGTGAATCAGAATCCGATATCAGTGACTTTTGCTGCGCACCTGCTCACTCTCGGCCAGGATCTCTTGATATTACCGGTCAAAATACCTCCTCGCTCGACATCATAGATGTCAATTCATCCGCATCTGCTTCCGCGTACGCATGCTCCGTCAAGTAAAACGAGCCATTGCGGACAAGGGCTTGGATTTGTTTGAGGCTCAAATACGTGCCTCGTCACATGCATGAAATTCCATTCCTGTTTCTGGGTGAAAGAGATAGATCATAGGTTCAACCGCGCCCTAATTTTCGCGAACACCTCCTCGCCGGGAACAAGCTTTGCTTTACCGAAGCGTAGCTCCGATAGGCGACGCTTGGCGACCTTGAGCCATTCTTCTTCAATATCGAGATCGCCTGAATTGAGCGACCTTAAAAGCCGATCGACTATGAGCACCCTCTCTTCAACTGGAAGCGACTCGGCTTCCTTCATAATTTCGTTTATACTCAAAATATTTTCCTCTTTCATTTTTTCGAGGAAGCATCAACAAAAACATGTGAGGGACCTTAGATCCATCCTACAATGACCTACCACCGCACCCCCGCAATCGCCGCGCTGCAATCCGAGCAGTCGCTCTAATCTTGGTACAACTCTTGAATTATTTCACCACGCTCCCTTTCTTGATCACTTGCTTCTTGCGCTTTCCCAATGCTTCGGTTTGCTTTTTCCAAAATTCCAATTCTTCGGTTGGTGATAATTTTGCAAGCTGTTGACTGATTTTTTCGGCAGCCTTATGCATCATCCCCACACAATCAAATTCCTTAATCATCTAAGTACACCTCCGGTGTGAGTCACGTTCCCCACACCCCCGCAATCACCGCACTACAATCCGGGCAGCGGCCGTTCTTGATGCGCATCTCCAATATAGAAAAGCCCACCCGGCGGATCAATATCTTTTTGCAGTTTGGACAATAGGTGTTCTCTCCGGGATCGCCGGGAATGTTACCGGTGTAGACAAAATGCAGCCCGGCATCCAGGCCGATCTCGCGGGCTTTTTTGAGTGTGGCAATGGGCGTGGGCGGCAGGTTGGTCAGCCGGTATTGCGGGTGGAAACGGGTAAAATGCACCGGCACGTCCTGGCCAAGCTCGGTGCGAATCCACGCGCACAGCTCAGTCAGTTCTTTAGGATCGTCGTTTTGTCCCGGAATGACCAAGTAAACGATCTCGGTCCACATGTTTTCTTGGCGCAGCAGTACCAGCGTGTCCAGCACCGGACGGAGCTTGCCGGCCACCAGCTCTTTGTAAAATCGCTCGGTGAAAGCTTTGAGGTCGATCTTTACACCATCGAGGACTTTGCACAAGTCCTTCATCGGCTCCGGCTTGATGTAGCCGTTGGAGACCATGACGCTTTTCACCCCCTCACGGCGACCGGCGACAGCCGTGTCGTACATGTACTCGGTGAACACCACCGGCTCGGTGTAGGTGTAGGAAATGGACTCACACTTGTTCGTCCGCGCCAGGCGAACTATTTGCTCCGGAGGTGCATCCGAGGAGCTCACCTGTTCCGGGCGCGCCTGCGAAATCTCCCAGTTTTGGCAAAACTTGCACAGCACGTTGCAGCCCACTGTGGCGATGGAAAAGGCGGTTGTGCCGGGCAAAAAATGGAAGAATGGTTTCTTTTCGATGGGATCGATGTGCGCGGTACAAGGCTTGCCATAGACCAAGGTGTAGTAGGTGCCACCGCGATTTTCCCGCACGCCGCAATAGCCCCGTTCCAAATCATCGATCACGCACTCGCGCGGGCAGAGAACGCACTTGATTTTGCGATTCGGCAGTTTCTCATAGTATCGCGCTTCTACCAGCTTGTCGGAATGGCCGGCAGCAAGAACTTGTCCTTGGTTCAACAGCATGGTCGGCCCGCTGCTCAGCAGCAAGCAACCCGTACCTCCCGAAGCTTTCAGGAAATCACGTCTGGAAAACATGTGAACAGCCTTTAAACTTTAATCAACTCGATCTTGGCCGGATCGTTGGTCCCCAGCCGATGATCCGGATCGGCTGCGGTGGCAATGTAGGTCGGCTCCCGGCCCACATCCTTGAGACTTTTCAAGCCGGCTTCCTTTCGTTTCCCTTCGATGGTTTGCCAGGCAATCTGATCCATCGCAACCATGTCCGTAGCGGCGATCAGACTATCCATGCGCCAAGTCCATTGCGGCATGTAGGGCGGCCCGCCTTCGTATTGTGGAGTCAGGGCATCGCAGATGGTCAAGCGAGTCTTCTTGCGAATATCGTCCAGCATATTCACGTCGGCAACGTACGGATCGCCCACGCTGTCATGATACTTGTTGGGATTGTGAATGGCGCCAAAATAGTTTTTCAAGGCCGCGCTAACGCCGACGATGCCGTGATCCTTCAAAATCGGCAGATTGATGATGGCGGTGCATTCTTCAGTCACAATGCGCGATAAATGGCTGCCAATGGAGCCGTGCTCGTAAATCTCGCTGGTATAGCCGGTGCGGTCATTGCCGTAGCATTGGGGCTTGTTTCGACCATAATAGATTTGGTATCCGGCGCGCTCCAGATCGCTGCTCAACCGATCCCACACGATGATATGCTGTTTCTCAATACCGATCTCTAAGAGGCGCTCGATCACCGCCTGCACCAATTCATTGCTGGTGGAAAGCCCCTTGCCGGCCAGGCAGTTGACCTTCAATCCGACAACGTCATTCTTGGAAAACAAAGAGGACCAGACTTGGAGGGACTTGCCTTGAAACAGATTTTCTATAGTGGTATCCAACAGCTTTTGAATGGCATCCCCAGAAAGTTGGCGATCTGACGTCCGCACGTCGGAACGCTGGGCAATTACCACCCGAGATGTAGTTTTGCCAGGATTTGTCGCGCTTCTACCAGCCCCATCTTTCGATGAATCAAAAACCCTCCCTTTGAAAGAAAGACCCATTCCGGCCAACGATGCCACAGATTTTAAAAAGCGTCTTCTATTCATAGGCTGCTTTCCAGGTACAAAAAGAAAAACCGCAACCCTCGTTGATGCACGTCAATTCCAGGATTACGGTCGCATGAGTATCATTTCTTGCTCGTCTTCGAAACGGAAGGAGCAGATCAGGTTTTACGCCGTTGCTTCAGCGCAAGAATTTTTCGACTAATTTTCGCAGTCCACCTCCCGCATAGTCCTCCTCTTCCTCGTCGAAAAGCTTAGCCGGTTCTTCTATCGCCTCCGGCGCCGTACGGATCTGTTCTTTGGCCTGAATGTACATCACACGGTTGTCAATGGCAACGGCAATTTGGTTTGCCAAAATCTCCAAAGTGTGAATGGTATCGCTTGAAGGCATGCGGCAGTCTTCCGGATCGTCAACCATGATAAAGCCGATGATTTTGCCCTCCCGCGATTTGATTGGCACCAACAGCACAGCCCAATGCGGCCAGCCATCTTCATAGCGACCGTTTTCGTGACTGCCATAGTAAATGCGCTTGAAATGTCGCAACACTCCTTGCTCTTGCGTCACCAAAAACGATTTGCCATGGCGATATTCGTCTCGCAAGAGGTTGCTGAATTCTTTCAAATCGAATCTCAACTCGCGCAACTGCAATAGCTTGATTTTGTCATCGCAGGCCACTGCCTTCGTTTCCAGCAAGCCGGTCTTTTTGCTGATCAAAACAAGCGCAACCAGATTATAATCCAAAGAAAACTTGATCGACCAGACCACCTCTTTCAACAGCTCGTTGAGGCTGAGATAGAGCTTGAAAATATTGCTGGTGACTAATACCTGTTTTAAGCGACGGCTGCGACGCTCCATGGTTGAGAAGAGATAATAGTTTTCGATGGCCATGGAAACCATCTTACTATAAAGCTCAAGGTTGTGAAAGGTCGTGCGATTGGGAACGTTGCCTTCTTCTGGCTCATCGAGGGAAATGTAGCCAAAGGTATTGCCCTGCACGTCCGTCAGATTTAACAAAATCAGATCGCGCTTGTGCCACTGGCTGTCCGGTCGCCGTCTTTGCGTCCGTCGCTCCGGGGTTCCGGAGTCGGCATAATCGCGCACCTCGCGTTGATCCTGTGTGTAGTAGATGACTTTGATCTTGAAGCGATCGGCAAAAATGCGGTCGATCACTTCCTGCGGTACTTCGATGGCGCGCCGCTCGATGGAACCAGCGTCAGCGGCGGAGTACCCGACCATCGCCTGCTTGACAAAGGCCCGCTTGCGCTTGTCGAGCAGAGCCACCGTTGCCCGCCGAAAACCGAAAATTTGTGAAACCGATTCCGATATTCGCTTCAGCACCACGTTCAAAGGCTCGGAGTACCCCAAGCGAATGATCTCCATCATTTCGGAGATCATCTTGCTTTGGTCAATACGGCTCCTTTGCGCCGGCAAGACGGAACTTTCCTGAGGCAGACGAGTGATGGTGCCGCGGAAGCCAATCACGTGCTGACCATTATTTTCATCACACAGCACCCGAATGCGCAATTCGACAGGGTGTCTTTCCCCGACTTTATCAAGCAAAGCCACCTGGTAAGTGTCTGGCGTTTGCTGTTTCGGCGCCTGCAAAAGCTTGTCAAAAAAAGAGGCCTCCTGCTCCCTGGGGAGCAGATCAAGAATCGTCAGCTCGAGAAGCTCTTCCTCAGAATACCCAGTCAGAGATTGGATGGATTCATTGGCCGACAGAAACCGTCCTTTCCGATCGCATACAAAATACCCCTCGCCAATGCTTCTTTCCTTAAGCACTTTTTTCTTCTCCTCATAATTCCAGCGTCCCGACTTGCACCGCCCCACCCTTCTCCTGGCTCTGCACATTCCCTCTGGGGTTGTCGTGTCTATGCTATTGAGTGGATTAATAGCATTGCTGCGTCATCAATTTCTCTACTGCAAACATTCAAGGAGTCAGACCCCTAATAGCTTCATCGACATCAATTAACAAAATCTTTAACAAAATGTCAAGCACTTAAACGCATTAGGGGTATCGTATCTCCACGAAGAGAAAACTTTGCCGGCGTGATCAAAATCTTATTGGCTGCACTCGCACACTGCATATCCGGTGGAACAAGGATCGCAGCCCGATGTTCCGTCCGTCCCTTTGACTCTGTAGAGTCTTAGACAGCCCCTCGCTTCTTTGTAAGGCCGATCGGCTTGTCTCATCCATTGCAGTTTTCCCGCGGTCTTTGCTTTCGAGCGGCGAAGCCGTTCTTTTGTGCAAACAAGCGAGTAGTATGGCGACACACTTAAATACGCTAATACATATCTTTTGCGGATGGAAAAGTGTCGCATCGGCATGAGACCGGCTCCCATGTTAGGGCCGTGTGACTGGTATCAACGCACCGATAATGAAAGCGGCGTATCTTTTGTCGCAGCGGCGCAAAAAGCAGCTCGATTCCTCAGTCTCTTCTTAGTGGCAATCATGCCAGTGTCAGTCTGAGAAATAGATCGTCATCAGGCACTGCAGCATCGTTGGTTCAGACAGAATCATTTTCAATTGATCATTGCATCGTGGTTCGGTCTGCCAATTTTCCGGACGAGCACAAGCTTTCCTTCTGGTTATTGTCATCGCCTGATACAGTATTCCATCAGATTACAGTTCAAGGGAGATTTGGGCAAGCAGTGTACCGTTTTTGCTCGTTATTTCATCCTAAAACTGCTCCGGCTTCCTGGCACCTTTTTTGTAGAAGTCGGTTAGCATAACCTACAAACCGGTTAACAGGAGGGTACTATGTACTCGCGACGCCTTATCATATTTCTTGCTACGCTGATGTTGGTCGTAGTATTCGCGCCGGCCACCGCGCAGCAAGTGAACATTACCGCTCAGTTGACGAATCCGAACATCAGGGTCTTCATGCTCAGCGATTTCAATTTTACCGGCACCGGATCTTCGGCCGGCGAAGTCTTTGCGCTGACTATCACCAGCACATCGCAACAGCAGGAGGACTGCCGGCTCGCCATGCGCATTCGGTCGCAGAGCAAGGGAGAGCTTGCTTCGGGTTATACCAAACCCTTTGCCGTAGACGCAAACGCGATTCTCCGCATCACCAATCAGAACCTCTTCTCCCAGGCCCAATTGTTTTCCTTGGAGGATTATAATATCGAGCAGGCCGGCGACGATTTGAAGAACAGCCTCTTGGCTACCGGCAAGCTGCCGTCCGACGTATATTTCTTTGAATTCGAGTTGACGCAATTGCGCACGGGCTATGTTGACCAAGACGTTGTCCATATTGATGTGACCAATCCTACAACTTTGGACCTCATTTCTCCCGGAGCAGATGCTGGCAACACGGAGCCGCTACAGATTTTCACAATCTTGCCCTTTTTCCGTTGGGAATCAAATATCCAAGATTTCCGGCTTATTATTGCAGAAAAGCTGCCGATTGTGCATGATTCATCGAGTCCGCAGGAGATCATCCAGGATCGGGTCCGGTTCGAGAAGCGGCTGAAAGTCGATCCAAGCAAAACGGTCGGCTCAATCGATCCGGACGGCTCGGAAATCATTCCATCGACCGCCTACCAATATCCGGCAACCGGAGTCTGGCCGCTGGAGAGAGGAAAAATTTATTATTGGCAAATCATCGGCATTGTGGAAAGCTCCGGCGCACCGGTGGAATTACCCAGCGAAATCTGGGCGTTCCAAATCGGCGGCGCCGAAGGGCAAATGCTCCGCCCCGAGCAGCAGCAGATTCTTGACCAGCTCAACCTGGGGCTCGCGGATATGCTGCAAGGCTGCCTGGGCGCCGGCGGCAATCTCGCCGGCTTTGTGCCGACCGGGGTGATCATGATCGACGGCAAGCCAGCCACCATGGATGAATTGCGAAGCCTATTTGCAAAAATTCTCAGTGGTGAGATCGAAATCAAGAATGCGAGCTGTGAATAATCAACGCCTATTCCGCAAATATTTTTGCCATTGAAAGGGACTTTCCATGTTTAAGATAAAAATGACTTGGTTGCTTGCGTTGATTGGCTTTGCCTGGCTTATCTCGAGCACGGACGGCAGTGATGCGACGACGCGAGACCTCGCCTTGGTACTGAAAGTCAAAGGTGACGCAAAGTTCAAATCCGGATATCGCGATTGGACCGCATTGGGGAGGGGCCAGCGACTCAGTAGCGGCGACCGCATTCGCACCGGCGATGACGCCTTGGTGGCCATCGTCTTTACCGACGATAAAAGCATGCTGAAAATCCGCTCCGAGGCGGAAGTTTCTTTAGCCGGCCAGCGAACCGACAAGGGCGTTGCAAAAAGGCTGGCTATGGACGTGGGAGAAATGTGGGCCAAAATCAATCCCAAAGGGGCGGGATTTCGTATGGAGACGCCCTCCGGCATAGCGGCCGTGAAAGGCACCGAATTCTATGGTCTTGTCGATGCGCTTGGCAACACGACCATCATCGGCATCGAGGGTCTGGTGGAATTGCTGAATAACTTGGGCTCAGTCTTAGTCGGCAAAGGCCAAACCGGGCAGGCTCAGAAAGGGCAAAAACCAGGGGTAGGCGATACGGGCCAATTCAACGATTGGGCTAAAGCGGACCAGATCGAAGGAAATATCGAGATCGAGTTTGAAAACTCGGAGGGGGTGAAGAAGCAGATCGACATCCAATACAAGAAAAAGTAGGTCGAGGGAAAAAGCTTATGGATTTGGTGCGCAAGAAATCGGGCAGGGGAAAA
Source organism: Caldithrix sp. (assembly GCA_020722685.1). The sequence continues at coordinate 56,211 of DYKH01000007.1, forward strand.
GTTACTTGGCTCTTTCTGAGCCTATTCGCAGCCATTCCGTGTACCCCTAGTTATGCCCAGGAAAGAATCGTCCACTTCCCGGTAAATTCGGCGCCGGAAGGAAAGGATATCGTCCTGGAGGCCAAAATCGAGGGGACGACGGCGAGAGTCGGGTACATGAGGATTTACTACAAGTACCCCCACCAGCAATCCTACCGCTTCAGGGATATGCGACCTGACATAGAGCGTTGGATTGGCATGATCCCACGCAATGAGGTAACCGGCGACCGGTTGCAATACTTTATCTCCGCCTTTTTGGATAATCAAGTCGTGCTGACTTTTCCTGATCGCAATCCTTATAACAATCCGGAGGAAATCCAAATCACCCCCAAGCCCGCTGCGGCGGAAAAGCCCACAGCGCCGAGCGATCAATTGCCGCAGAGCGAGACGGATAAGCTACAGACGTCGGAAGCCGCCGAGCCGACCATAACTGAGGGCTCGCCGGCGCAAGACACGCCGCTGCTGCTGCTCAGTCCGGAGCCAAACGAGACTCTGGGTACGGAGGAAATCGTCTTGGCCGTCTCCTTGACGAACGAAAACCGGGTCGCCGATTCGAGCACCGTGCGAATCTTCCTGGACGGTCGGAATGTGACTCGACAGGCAACCATTTCCTCTATACTGGCTACCTACGAGCCGGCAAAATTGCAGCCGGGTCGACACTGGTTCAAGATCATCGCCAAAGACCTGCGCGGCCGGCCGGTTCCGCCTTTGGTCGTCAATTTCAAGGTCAGCGGCCAAGCTGAAGTGGAAGAATCCCGCAATGAGTTCCAAGGACACGTCTTCTCCGATTTGCGACAAGAAAACGTCAGCAAACAAAACGAGTCCTTTGCGATGGGCGGAGGAGACTTTAGCGGCCAGTACGGCGCTCTTCGCTACACGGGACAGGTTTTCCTCACTTCTTTAGAGGACAAGAATTTCCAGCCGCGCAACCGCTATTTTCTTTCTTTGCAGACCAAGTGGATCGGCGCGACTGTGGGTGATACACACCCGAATTTCAATGATCTGATTCTGTGGGGAAAGCGTGTCCGTGGAATCGGCGGATACATCCATCTCGGTTTCTTCAATGTCGATGCCGTCTATGGTGAGACATACCGTCAGGTCGAAGGTCTCGGTTCCTTGCTGCCGGTGCTAAATACGACCGGTGATACCCTAAAGACGATGGCCGGAACCGATTCCACCCGGCTCTCGATCTCTCGCTACGGCACCTTTAGGCAAACCATCCTTGGCATTCGTCCCAGCTTTGGCAGCGGGCGCCATTTCCAATTGGGACTCAGCCTGGTAAAGGTCAAAGACGATGCCGGTTCCATCAAATACGGCGCCATGCCGAAAGACAACGTGGTCTTTGGGCCAGATTTGAGGCTCTCCTTCGACCGCGGGCGCTTGGTCTTTCAGGCCGCAGGAGCCTTCAGCCTGTTGACCAATAATATCTACCCAGGGCCGATTTCTGCCGATGAAATCAAGGACGTATTCGATGCAGAGATTCCCATCGACCGGGTCGATTTTGAAAAGTACCTCATTCTAAATGACAGCACCACTCCGTTGGATCCCAGCAAGCTAACTTCTCTGGCCTATAATGCCATGGTGAAGCTCAACTATTTTCATAACCTCTTGAGCATCGGCTACAAGTCCATCGGCTCAGAATACACCTCGCTGGCCAATAGCTGGATTCGCAAGGACATTCAAGGCTTTTACTTCAGCGACCGCTTGCGCTTGTTCGACAACAAACTGTACCTGACCTTCGGCTATGAAGACTATCTCGACAACTTTTCCCGCGACGACGCCAATCCCAGCACCAGCTTGAAGACCTTGAATTATGCCATCACTGTGTATCCCGGACAAGGACTTCCTTATCTGAACGTCAGCTTGCAAGACCATTACCGGGACAACGGCGTCGATACACTCTCCTACATGGGTTCGCAAAGCACGCCGCTGGACATTCTGGATTTGCGGGAGAAGCAGCTCAATCGCGACCTCGCCATGCAATTGGGATATGACCTAACCCTGTTCAACCTGAGTCACAATCTGAACATCAGCTTCATGTCCGCAGCCCGCACCGACGACTATAAGAACACCCGCTTGGACGGCAATCTGTCGCAAGAAATCTCCACCAGCGTGCGCATGTTCTCGCTGCGCACCAGCTATCAGATTCCTCTAAAGACCACCATCAGCTATGCTTCGAATGAGAACTCCATGGCCGGTGGAAGCTCCGATTTCAACTACAGCATGCTGGGACTGCTGCTGGAATACAACTTCCTCAGAGGTAGGCTGGCAACATTTGGCGAGCTTCGCCTGACGAACGCCAGCGGGCAAACGTCACCGGCAAGCAAAGTCGACTATAGCAGGAATCATTACCGGCTGGGCGGCAATTTCCAGATCGCCGAGCGACACGTGATTTCTCTCGATGCCAATTGGATTCTCCTTGACAACAAAGTCAGCTCAGGCAGCAGCGGCAACGGTTCTTACACCGACAGTATCTATCGAATTCGCTACGAGAAATTCTTCTGATTCCGATGCTCCGTTTGGAATGGCCGGGGATCGGATTACAGCACAGCATTTCCTAACGAAGCAATCTGTCGCAAACCGCCGAGCGGATTTGACAGCCAAAGCTATCCACCGTCAATTGACACTAATAGAGGTGGATAAAAGCTTACTTGGCAAAAGCTTGCACTACCGGACAGACAAGTCAAAATAATCATGGACAAGAACATTTTGACCCCAATCATTTTGACGCCAGGTTGCGGCATCGACGCGTACAAAATGAGCCCCCCGTTAGCCTTCATTAGCGGTCAAGAGAACTTAGGTGCAAAAGTTTTTGCAGAGTGACACAGCCATTTCAAGGGACGCCAAAGTTGCTTGAGCAAAGAACAAAAATCCGGACTGCTCAAAGATAGAACATGAAGTTAGGAAACATAGCCAAATCCAAGAGCGCATTAGCGACTTTGATAACCATCCTTTCCCTCTTTGTAGCTTACTTGTTATCATTGCTCGGCGTCATGGAAGATATTCAGCTCAAGGTCACCGACGCCTTTTTCCGCATTCGCGGCCCGGTCGTTCCTGCCGATACTTCCATCGTCATTGTCGCCATCGACGACCAGTCCCTAGCGAGCTTGCCCAGCAAATGGCCTTACCCTTCCACCTACTATGCCAAAATGGTGGAGAACCTCATTACCGCCGGGGCGCGGTTGATCGTTTTCGACATCGAGTTTACCGAAGCGAATGCGGCTGATCCCCGCGCCGATCTAAGGCTCGCCTCCGCGGTGGCTGACGCCAAGAAGGTCGTTTTGGCGGGCAAGGTGGTGTTCGAGGTAGGCGGCTTTGGCACGGAAAACTATCACGTCCTCGCACCCATTGCGCCATTGCTCAGAAGCGCTGCTTCTTGGGGTCTGGTCAACGTCCTCGAAGATCCGGATGGCTTTCTCCGCCGTTATCTGCTCTTTTATAGCCTCGGCAAAAGAACTTATTTCCCGCTCTCCATCCAAGCGCTCCGTATTTTGGTTGCGGATACAAGAGACAAAACCCCCGATCCTCTCGATCCCGTTTTTCGCGTAGGCCCCTACACGATCCCCAAGGCCGGGGCCAATTCAATGTTCATTAATTTCCGCGGTCCCGCCGGCACTTTTCGCACCTACTCGCTGGCCAGCGTCTTGGACGACTCCACCTTTGACCTGAGCGGCGACGATGATACCGACATCTTTGAGATGCACAAGGAATGGGGCACATTCAGAGACAAGATCGTCTTTGTCGGTGCTTCTGCCGAGGAAATGCAAGACAACAAATATGCGCCCTTTTTTCAATTCGAAGGCCGAAAACGAAAAATCCCCGGAGTGGAAATACATGCCAATGCCTTGAGCACGATTCTGCGGCAGGATTTTATCGTCACCCTGAACCCTTACCTTCGACTCTTGTTCGTGCTCCTTATGACCGGCCTGGCTACGAGCGCAACTTTGTCCCTTCGCCCTTTCAAAGGGCTGGCGGTGGCTGTCGCTCTCATCATCCTCAGCATCGTTCTTCTCTTTGCGCTTTTTGTCCAGTGGCGCTTGTTGGCACCTGTGACGGTCCCGGTTCTGGCTATCCTTCTTTCGTTCGTCACCAATACCGTTTACCGCACCGTCACCGAGCAAAAAGAAAAGCACCGAATTCGCAAAACCTTTCAACAGTACGTGGCACCCACGGTGGTGGAAAAAATGTTGAGCTCGGGAAAGTTGCCTTCTTACGGAGGCGAAAGACGCGAGTTGACGGTGCTCTTTTCCGACATCCGGCGCTTTTCCAGCTTTTCCGAAACACATGAAGCAGAGGTGGTCGTTTCCCGGCTTTCGGAATATCTCAGCGAGATGGTCGAGGTCATTTTCAAGTACGACGGCACCCTGGACAAATTCGTCGGTGATGAGATTATGGCCTTGTTCGGCGCACCGTACTATCTGGAAGATCACGCCCAGCGCGCATGTCTGACAGCGGTGGAGATGGTCGATCAGTTGCGGGAAATCCAGAAGCGCTGGTCGGCAGATAGAAAATCGTATTTTAGCATCGGTATCGGCATCAATACCGGCAAGGTCATTGTCGGCAATTTAGGCTCCAAACAGCTCTTTGACTATACGGTGATCGGAGATCAAGTCAACCTTGGCGCGCGGCTGGAAGGGGCGAACAAGGAATACCAGACCACGATCATTATCAGCGAAGCTACCTACAATTTGGTTAAAGACAAAGCCAAGGTTCGTGAGCTGGATTTGGTTCGTGTGGTGGGCAAGACCATTCCCATCCGCATTTTTGAGCTTCGCGGGATGAATTCCATTCCTCAGATCGAGCAGGACTATATCATCGATGTTTTCACCGAAGGCCTGCAAGCCTACCGGGAAAGGCGCTGGGCCGATGCACTCAAATCCTTCCGGCGCGTTCTGCGCTATTTCCCCTCCGATGGCCCGTCGCGGATTTACACCGTTCGCTGCCTCGATTTCATCGAGAATCCTCCCCCATACGATTGGGACGGCGTTTACGATTTCAAGAGAAAATAATCCCCCTCCCTTTTCCAAAATTCTTTGCAACAATCTCCCACGTTTTTAGTATATTCAGCCCATGAATCAAGAGAGCATCATTTGCATCTCCGGGCTCACGCGCGTGTACAAAATGGGAGAAACAGAAGTTCGAGCGCTTGATGGCATCGATTTATCCGTGGCCCGAGGGGAATTCCTCGGATTAGTCGGCGCTTCCGGTTCCGGCAAATCCACCCTCCTTAATCTGATTGCCGGATTGGATTCCCCGACCGCCGGCAAAATCATGGTCGACGGCCAAGACTTGGCGGCCATGAACGCAAAGCAATTAGCGGTTCACCGTCGACACACCGTGGGCATGGTTTTTCAGTCCTTCAATCTCATCCCCTCCATGACTGCTTTTGACAATATTCAACTGCCGCTTATTTTCTCCGGCGTAGCGCCATCCGAAAGGCAGCGGCGCGCATTTGCGAGTCTGGCGCACACCGGATTGCAGGAGCGAAGCTGGCATCGGCCTTCGCAAATGTCCGGTGGCGAACAGCAGCGTACCGCTATTGCTCGCGCTCTCATCAATGAACCCAAAATCTTCTTAGCGGACGAGCCGACCGGTAACCTGGACAGCAAGACTTCCATCGAAATCATGGAGCTTTTGCGAGCCATTAACATGCGAGGGACAACAACTCTTTTGGTAACCCACAACCTCTCACTCGCTGAAAAGTACTGTACCCGGATCGTGCAATTGAGCTACGGTAAGCTGGTACAGTAGAAGACGCCATGCTGCTCAACGATCTCTTAAAAATGTCCTATGCCAGCCTTCGCCGCACCAAGCTACGCACCTTTTTAACGGGAAGCGGCGTGGTCATCGGCATCGGGGCGTTGACCTCCATGGTTTCCTTCGGCGCCGGCCTGCAAAAGAACATCTCCGACGCCATGAAAAAGACCGACGTTTTTACCAGCATCGAAGTGACGTCTCGACAGTTGGATTTTGCCCGGAGCGGGCAGAGTTGGGCAAATGATGAAGACAAACCATCCAAGGTCATCACCGACAGCACGATGCTTTGGCTTTCCAGTTTGCCGGGGGTAAAAATGGTTTATCCGGAAGTCATCATTCCTTCCCAATTGCGCTTCGGCGAGAGGATTACTTCCATTACCGCCGGGGCCGTGCCTCTTGGCGCGAATCAGTTTTTTCCTTTCAACCAAATCGACCACGGAGCGTTTTTTTCCAGCGATACGGCCAGGGAAGTCATCATCTCCAAGCGAATCCTCAAGCGCCTTCACGTCGATCATCCCGATTCGCTTCTGGGAAAAGAAGTTAAGCTGGTGACGGCCAGGTTGAGTTTTGAAAACATTGGCGCCATGTTCGGAATGCCGATCCCTTCGTCAAAAAGCAGCAATCCCTTTGCTCAAGAGATCAACGAGGTCAAGGTCATTGGGATTTGGTCGCCGCCGGAATTTTCCGCCTCGGGCATGGCTGACGTTACCCTGCCGATGGGCACCAGCAAGCGCATTGCCCGCCTCGATTTTCGCAGCGTCTGGGATTTGTTGCAGAGTTTTAGCGGCAAGGAAGGCTACCCCATGGTACACGTTCGCGTCGGTTCCTTTCGCGACGTGGAGCCGGTCATCAAGTCCATCAGCGATGCAGGTTATGGAGTCGTGAATGTCCTGCAACAAATCGATGAGTTGCGGCGCGGCTTTTTGATCTTTGACGCGGCATTGGGCGCAGTTGGCACCATTGCCCTCTTTGTGGCCTCCCTGGGAATCATCAATACTATGGTCATGTCGGTGCTGGAACGATATCGCGAGATCGGAATCATGAAGGCCATCGGCGCAACCCACGCGGACGTAAAACTACTGTTCGTGGTTGAATCCAGCGTGATTGGCTTTGTCGGCGGCGTATTGGGAGTCATTCTTGGCTGGATCGTCACGTTGATTGCGCAGGTCATTGCCAATCAGTATATTCTCCGCCACGGCGGGGAAATCGTCAAGCTGTTCTACATTCCTGTGTGGCTCATTGCTGCCAGCATCGCCTTCGCTATCTTGGTTAGTTTGGCGGCCGGAATCTACCCCGCGGCACGGGCCGCAAAGGTCGATCCTGTGCAGGCGTTGCGTCACGAGTGAGACAAATCATGTGCATTTGAATAGCAAGGTAACCTTAAGCAAAGGAGTGGAGCTATGGATGAAATGGAAAACGCTGGTCCGCAGGTGAGCGAGTTCAAAGGCAAACCCATCTTGACTCTCAATCCAGGGGATCGCTTCCCGTTCAGCTTTGGCGTCGCCAAAGCAAAGATGATCATGCAAAACCTCGAGGCGATCAAAAAGTTTATCGAGCAATACAGTGAGAAAGCGGGAAGTGCTCAGGAGTCTTGATCAACCCCTCAGCATGTAAACGGATCACTCATAAAAAAAAGCCGCCTGACAGGCGGCTTTTGTATTTCTATCTTCTCAATTGCAGGAGGAGCGTTACGTTCTCATCCGATCCGACCCAGCCACTGCTTGGCTTTTTCGACATACTCGCTGTCCGGGTAGTCATTGATGACTCCCTGAAAATAGCTTCGGGATCTTGCCAGGTCATTCATATTGTAGTAGGAGCGGCCCAACATCAATGTGGCATCATCTTTTTTGTATGAGACGTCGTAATTGAAAACAGCCTGGAATGCTTCGGCGGCATGCACATAATCATTCAAGCCGAAATAACATTCACCGATCCAGTACTGGCAATTGCTGGCCAAATTGTGATTGGGAAAGCGAGTTTTCAAGTCCTGAAAGAGATCGATGGCGGATTGAAAGCTTCGCGAGTAGTAGCTGCGCAGTGCACTTTCGTAAAGATCGGAAAATTCACCGGAAGAACCGGTCGTTGTTGTTCTTTGCAGCGTGGATTCCAAAGTGGAAATGCGCTGATCTTTCAATTCCAAAGTCGCCCGCAATTCTTCGAGCTCTTTCTCTTTCTCGTCGATGAGCGTATTCAGCTCATCCACGCGAGATTTGAGCCGCACGTACTGCTCCATGTTGAACTCAGATTCCGCCGCCTCCAATTTGTCGATCTTGGCTTCGAACATCGCCAGGTTTTGGCTGTCATCAGCAGCACTCTGATTAGATTCACCAAGCTCGGCATTTTGCGCGGCTAACAAATCCTCACCCTCCGGCATCCCGCCCAGCGGTCGCTTACTCATGTAATAAGTAAAGCCGCCGCGAACGTTCAAGTAACCGTCCTTGTTGCCAAAGGCAAAACCGTCCAAGTCATCGCCCGTGGTATGGCGATAGTCGGCAAAGAGGTTCAAAGCAAACTTGGGCGAAGTCATGATTTCCATGCCGCCACCGACGATGAGAGAGCCGTCAAAATAGCGCTTTCCTTGCAGAGTGGGCGATCCGATTGCGTAGCTCTTTGTCTGTTTGTATTCAAAACTGAAAACTCCGAGGCCGACCGTGAGATAGGGATTGATCCTTCCGGGAGACAATAGGTTGACATTGGCCTTCAAGTCGCCGGTTATGAGATTGGTCTCGAAAGTGTTCTTGGTAAAGCCGTCATTGAGCAGGCCATAACCCACGCCCATGGACAGATTGAAGCGATTGCTAACCAGAAATCGCATCATGAATTCACCGGCCGGACCAACGCCGGTATGTAACACGTCACAGAAAGGCTTCTGCACGCCGGCATTCAGCCCGATGCCGATCTTGGATTGGTTTTCTGTTGTTTGCGGCAGCGCAGTTTGCGCCGCCAGCATCCACGCCATCACCGAGCAAATCATGATCAAACAACGTTTCATTTTACTATCTCCAGGTTTGCAAACTTTTTTCCACGCACTACCAAGACGCGTCACACTTATTAGCCGCTTGCCGCAATCGGTTTTTCCTTGAGGTTCTTCTCTGTCAAGACCGCGAAAGCCGGATAAAGCATCGCGAATCGCCCGTCGATCACTCGGCAAAGCACAGAGATATCAAATCTGCTCCTCACCTTGTTCATGGAATTGCATGAGCATTTCCTTGGGCAGCACCTCAGTGATCGTTATGTTCTGCCCGGAGTTTTCATTGTATGCGTCCAACAGCGTGTTGATTCGATCAAAAGAGTCTTTTATTTGACGCCCCTCACTTCCCTCGATCAGCAACTTGCGCAACGTGACCAACTCATCGCCAACGCGTTCAAAATAGTAATTGCTTAACGATTTGGTGATCAATTCCTTGACCTGTTTGTCCAGAACTTCTTTCTGCACTAAAACATCTTTGATCGTTTCCTGCAAACGGTAATATCGCAGCTCCTTTTCTAAGCTAACGTCCACCCCGATGTACAGCAGAAGCGAAGGACTGCGACGGTAGTAGTCGGTCTTGGGACCAACCTCACTGAGAACATAGTGTTCTACAACTTTTCTTTCTTCAGCTACAATGGCACGGTGCGTTGCATAACGCAGCGAGTTTGCATAAGATGAGTAGGTGGTCTTGATCAAAAGGTCAAGAGACGGAAAGTAGAAAAGCTCTTCCATTGCGTACGCCTAAGATGCGGTTAAGGGGTTTAGAAATTATTTGCACTGGATTTGGCAAGTATTATGCCAGTCGTCGGTATGAAAAGCCAATTTATCAACTGAAGGAGACCCGGTCTAATGCGATTGATGCCAAATTCATGAAAAAAATGCTCTGTTTATCATCAAATTAGGCTTTTCTATCCTTCCGGCGCTATGGGTGGAAATCGCGCTCAAAAAGGATGAATAATATATCTCAAGCTTGTTTTCTGCATCCCTCCTTTCGACCTTAAACTGTATTGCGAAAAAACATAGTACCGCAGTGGAGCAACTTTTATTGGCAAGCCAGAATCCGATACTGTCACGGTAGGATCAATCGCTGCGATCGCATTTCTATCGTCGACCTTCTCTATTTCCAAAAAACCTGAGTAAAGATAGAAAGAAAAAAGTGCTTTGTCAAGCGCTTTTTGTTCAGTTTCTTAACACTTTTCGGACCGAAACCAGCAGAAAGGGATGGTGATGGAATTCAATTGACCAAGGCCATCTTTGCCGGGCCGATGATTTGATCCGCTTCGATGTAGTACAAGTATACCCCAGAAGTCACCAGTTTTCCGCTTTCGTCCTTCCCATCCCAACCGGTTTTCGGCTCATTCAGTCCATCGGGACTGGGCCCGATCTTCAATCGCCTGATGCGTTCGCCGTGTTCATTGAGTATCACGACGTGAACGTCCTTACTCGATTTGGCTAACCGAAACCGGAATTTCAAACTCTCATGTACGGACGGCATGAACGGATTCGGTGCGGCAAAGAGTATTTCGTCTTCAATCTTGGGAGCTCCGCCCAAGGCAATGGAAAATTGGGATTGCTCCTTTTGCTCGAAATTCGATTCGGGGTATACGATATTGGTGGAAATGACCCAGACTTCCGACAACGAGCGAACGTCTGCAAGCGCCTTGGCCGCATTGCCTGCCAGTGTGTAGGAAGCCTCGCCATCCAACGGACGATAGACCAGTGAATAGCGCCAATGGGATGGATCGGAAAAAGTAGGGGTAATGACGTAATCTCCCGAAGTCAGTGGCTTGAGCTTAAAGTATCTGCTTGCCAACTGGGCGTTGCTGCCGCTGAAAGATTGCGAATTGGTAAATTCATAGGATGAATTTGCCGATATGGCCGGGTAGTGCCGGCCTTCAGGATAAAAGCGGGTCGTATCGGCCTGACTGTTGGTAAAACAATTCCAAACGGCAAATTCGGCAAGCTCGGTTGGGAAATTGCTTCCCATTGGGATGAGGGCTCGGTCGAATGCATCAAGGGGTTCGTGATCGACAAATTCCTCCCAAACCCGGCGAATGATGTCCTGACCGTATTTCTGCTCCAACATGTGGCAAAATATGGAAAGGCCGTATTCGTGTGTGCCGTTTACCAAGTGGAACGGCAGCTCGGGATTGCGAAAGAAGGATGGAAGGTAGTTGTAGTAATCATTGATGTCATCAAACACCACGTCCTCCATCCAAACAGCGCTACATTCAAATAGAAAAACGGGATCGATGGTGGTTGTCTCAATCGAATGATAGGCAAGCTGAATCATGTGAAAAAACTCGTGCGCCGCGGTGACGGACATCCCCTTGATCCCCTTGGTGGGTGTGGAGGAAAAATCATTGTCCATCTCAATCCAACTTGGATTTGCCGGCTCGGTTTCCCCATACCCAGGATAGTTGTAAATATAGACATCGATTTCCGGGCCGTCGATACCGGAATCATTAAGCGGCGCCCTATATCCCAATCCCCCCACTTCAAAATCGTAAACATAATCGAATGTTGCTGCGGTTTCTTGGATAAAATCGTAAGTTGCCGCATCATTTCCGCTCGTTGTATAATGAATTTTGAAACGCCCATTGGGGCTGATTAAGGTGTCCGGCAGCCGTTCACGAGTCGGGCGTTGCAGCAGCGGTTGGAGCATCTCCTGCTGGCTTGCAGACAAAGTAGGCCACAGAGATTTGACGTGAGCCTTCAGCGTAGTCCCGGCGCGGGAAAAAAATGGCTCCTTCGGTCGATACTCTTGCGGCAGGTTTTCTGAATTGCGAATGGCCATAAATTGATAGACAACAGCTTCGGCTTCGGTAATCTTGCCTGCCGACAGATCAATTTGGATGCGTTCTAAGGCATTTTCCTCGCCAACTGCGTGCTCAAACCTAATGACTAAAATTAAAAACATCGCAACGAGGAAAATCGACGGGTGTTGCCTCATCTAATTCTTCTTTCTAAAATGCATTCGTATGGGTACGCCCATAAAACCAAAGCTACGCCGCAATTGATTTTCCAGATAATTTCGATAATTCCTCTTGATGCCGCGTGGCTCATTGGTAAAAAAGGTGAAAACCGGCGGGCAGATCTTTGTCTGGGTGACATAGTTGATCTTCACCCATTTGCTGCCATAGGACGGAGGATGATTCTTCAGTAGGCTCGCTTCTAAAAAGCTGTTGAGCTCCGCGGTTTGCACTTGGCGTTGCCGTTCCTTGTTTACAGAGGTAGCTACCTCGATTAATTGAAACACTCGCTGTTTGGTTTTGGCAGAGATAAACAGGATTGGAATAAAAGCCATCTCCCGCAAGCCCTCACGCACTTGTTGCTCAAAGCGCCTCGCCGTGTCCGAGTCCTTTTCGATCAAATCCCATTTGTTAACCCCAAGGACCACTCCTTTTCCCTCGGCAACGGCATCTCCGACAATCTTCTTATCCTGGTCGGTGATTCCTTGGGTGGCATCCATCAGGACGATGGCCACGTCGCAACGCCGCAATGCATCTAAGGCCCGCACATTGCTAAAGTATTCCACCGCCTCTTTCACCTTTGAGCGCTTCCGCAGTCCGGCAGTATCGATGAGGATGATGTCTTTGCCCCGGTAGCGGAATCTGGTGTCGATGGAATCCCGCGTAGTCCCGGGTATGTCGGTGACGATTAACTTATCTTGCCCCAAAATCGCATTGACATAGGACGACTTGCCGACGTTCGGCTTGCCCAAAACTGCAAGATGTACCTCCCGTTCAGTTGGATCTTCTGCTGACTTGGACTTGGGCAAAAGGGAAACGACGGCATCCAAAAAATCACCGACGCTTCGCCCGCTAATCGCTGAGATAGGAAATGGCTGCCCTAAACCCAAGCGATAAAATTCTCCCAAAACGATCTCCCGAGCCTCATTATCCACCTTGTTAACCGCAAGCAAAACATCCACGCCGGAGTGCCGCAGTAAGCCGGCAATCTCCTCATCTAACGAGGTCACGGAGGTAGTAGCATCCACCAGAAACACGACCAGTCGCGCCTCCTGGATGGCATATTTCGCTTGCCGGCGAATGGCGGCTTCAAAAATGTCATCGGAATTGGGAACGTACCCTCCGGTGTCCACCAGCTCGAATTCGACTCCGGCCCATTCAGCAAGAGCGTATTTTCGGTCTCGCGTGACCCCTGGCGTATCATCTACAATGGCCTCGCGCTTGCGAATGATGCGGTTGAACAGAGTGGACTTGCCGACATTGGGCCGTCCCAATATGGCCACGACCGGCTTTTTCATAAGCTACCTGGCCCCATCAATTTGGTAATGGCTTCAAGGAATCCATCTTCGGGCTTGATAACCATCGTTCCTAATTCTTTTGCTAATTTCTCCAAGCTCCAATCATCCAAAAATAATCCATCGTGATTTAAACAGTTCGGCGGCAAGAAAACGGCGTGGCCGAGGAATCTGCCGTGAAGCTGGGCAGCAATGTCCTGTCCCACCAAAAGTCCCGACACCGCGACATTGCCGCCATAAAAATCGTTGCGAACGGCCACGATCTCAGTACCCAAGCCACGAATGCTTTGCAGGAAAGGCTCCACTTCTCTTCTTAGAACCGACTCTGCCATGACCCCAGTGACGATGGTAATTCTCTTGGAAGGAATCGACGTCGGCCACGATTGCTTTTCTTCCTCGAATCTAAGCAAAAAATCTCTGGTCAGGCCAACGCCGTTCTCGATTTGCGCAAAATCTTCATAGCGATCCGCCTCTGGAAGCGGTTCCTTGGCTAACAGATAGAACTCATCGGCTATATACACAAAGTGGCTGTGAAGCGTGTGCAAATATTCGTTTGCCTTGTGATCGCTCCACCGAATAATCTTGGCTGCCAAATGTCCGTCTACCGGGGTTAACTCGCTCAGCGATTGCCGGTGCTTGGTCAATCCGACCGGCACGACTGCGACCGTTTTTAGCCACGGATGAAATTGCGACAATGTATCAACGGTATGATCAAGCCGCTCGCCGTCGTTCAATCCGGGACAAAGGACGATTTGCGCGTGCATTTCGATCCGATGCTCGGCAAGAAAGCCGATCTTTTGCAGCAATCGATCATTACCTTTTATTCCAAGAAGCCTTTTACGCAACTCGCTATCCGCCGCATGGACAGAGATGTAGATGGGTGACAGCCGCTGATCGACGATTCGCTGCAAATGCCTCTGCGAAACGTTGGTGAGGGTAACATAGTTCCCATATAAAAAAGAAAGACGATAATCTTCGTCTTTGAAGTAAAGGGACGGGCGCAAGCCGGGGGGATTCTGATCCACGAAGCAAAAGATGCACTCGTTGCCGCAGCAGCGATACTGCATGGGGGCAAACTCTGCATCCAGAGAGCCGTCCAAACCTCCCTCGATTTCAATTTCAAACTCTTCCGCTCCCCGCCTGATGAGCAAAACGGCGTCTTCATCATGGGCCCAGAATTGAAAGTCAATCGGATCGTGAATGACATGCCCGTTGATGGAAACAAGATCGTCGTTTTCCAGCAGACCGATTTCCTCGGCGAAACCTCCTTTTTGAACGCGAACAATTTTCACTGCTTATTACCAAGTGCTTATCCTGATGTGGGAAGGGCATGGCGTGTCAACTACTTTCACACCATATCAGCTCGTTTCAGTTGCTGGCTTATGTACTTTTCCCTTTCGTCCAAGAGCACAAGCTGTTCGGGTTTTGGCGCCACCCCATAGTTGTGCTTCTTGATGTTGGCTGGAAAATTGAAAACTAATGCCTCCACAATCGCTTTTCGATTCTCAATTTTCCCTCCTGAGTGGTAGAAATGATCCCTTGTTACAATATTGAAACGTTTCCAGTACTTTTCAATCATCTTGTTAGTCCGGTATTCATTGTGATGCCAGGTCGATAAAATAAATCGAGCTTCTGTAGCGCTTAGCAAATCGAACAGCTTCCTCTCGTCATCTGCCGTCCAGCCATTGTAATAATCGACATATCTTCCAATGTATGGTGGATCACAGTAAATGATGTCATTGGGTCCAGCGAGTGGAATCACTTGATCGAAAGGCATGGTCAAAAACTGCCAACCTGGCTGTATTAGGCAAGCTACATCGTGCACTTGGTTCACGATTTTGGTGACGTACGATCTACTGAAGCGATCTGGCTTTTGACAAAAAGGAATATTCCACTCCCCCAGCTTATTAAACCTCATCATGCCATTGAATCCCGACCGGGAGAGAAAGAGAAAGTCTAGGGGATCAAAACTCGCGTTGAACCGATCTCTGATGAATCTAAAATGCTCGTACCCCCCATCATTTGCTCTCCTCAGGGTCTCACCCTCGCGTTCGAGATAGTCACGCACGAGCTTTGGCGTGATCTCGCCATCTTTTATCGCTTGATAAAATCGAATGACATGGGGATTGGTATCGCAGAGGAGAGCTTCCCTAAAGCCTGAGTTGAATGCGACGACGCCCGTTCCCAAGAATGGCTCAATCCAACGTCCTTTAACATTGGGAACGAGTGCTCGAATCCAAGGGACTAATTTCGTCTTGATTCCTTGGCTTTTGATCGGTGGTACAATAACCCTCATTCGCTTTCCCTTTTCTTCTTGCGTTTCGTGGTCATTGAAACGACCAAGTTCTTGTCTCCTCCTTTGAAGTCCAGAAAATCTTCAATCCGGCGTATGGGGGTAGCCTGCCCTTTTTTCATCATGGTTGTACGACCATAATTCATCCAATACTCATCAAACCACTCCTCCCCGAGTTTTGCAAAAACTCCATTGGCATTCAGAATATCCTCGATGCTCGTAATGGATCCTATGTTTGCAGTGTTGCCCGAACCCTGTCTATCACTGGCCAATTGCCATTTCTCGCATACGAAAAACTCAAAGTCCTTAATGATAGAAGTGATAGAACGAAGGCTAGCAACGGTAGTCACCCTCTGCTGACCAACCCTGTTAGCATTCCTTCTATCCTGTAGGTCCTGAACGCTTATGGTTTCTGTTTCGTTCAGGTTTTTCAAGTCAGCTCGACTATAGATCACACCGAGGCAGAAATGACCGGCATAGTCAGCATAGGGAAACTGAATGTTTTTCGTCGACGACCGATCTCGAAAATACGCTCCGTGACTGCCAAGGGTAAATCCATTCACATGTCCGGGATGGTCGGGATCTCTATACGTTGTTTTGAGATCCACAGCAAACTTTTCGCGAATCCGTTTTGCTTACAAAGCTAAAATCAGGGTACCAATTCTGGTGCTCGCACAAAACTATGGAATAATTCCGTTCCTCGGCAAACTGCAATATTTGTGGGAAAAGATGAATTTCGAGTATTTTGGACACCACTTTCGTGTCCGAGCTTATCGTGTAAATGTTCTTGTATACGTCGATAAATCCCTTAACGGTCCATTCGCCGCTTTCGGAACTAATATGGCCTCTAAGCTTCTGAACAAGTCGCCGCAACGCCTCGGAGAATTGCCGTTTGGCTTTCAGCCGTTCTCTTGTTGTCAGTCTATTCACATGTGTTCTCGTTTGGCGGTACCTTCAAATTTGCTGGATGCAGTTCCGGCTCGCATGCCGAAGATCGCTACCAATTATCCAAACCAAGAAGGCTAGAGGTAACGAAGGTCCCTACCTCCTCAGCATTGCGTCTCTTTCCTTATTCCATCGCACCCAATCCAATTGGGAATCCTTGCGCTCGTCGAAACGGGAACTGGCATACTTGCCATCTGCACGTACCTCAATCTGAAAACCTTTGACGATGCTCACCCAGGCCTCCAAGCTCACCTCATACGGGCCAGGTACTTGTTGTGGCCCGGGCACCTGCTGCGGCTCTAAGCTCTTTGAGTCTCGCCGAATGGGACTTCCCCATAATCCGGTCGGGCCGACATAAACCGAGCCATCATACACCAAGCATTTGGTCGTAGAATCGGCATCAATTCGATAGATCGTTCCCCGCACCGCGCAAACGGCTGTGGGCGCTTTAATTTGAAATCCCTCTTTTTCAGATTTGACTTTGGTCAAATTCGACCAGACTTGGCCTTTCTTAAGCTCGGCCTTGACATTCTTGCTGGTTTTACTGATGGATGCTTCGGTAAACTCAAAGAGCGTGTTCTCGCCAATTCGTAAAACGCTCCCATCCAGAAGCTTCACCTCGCAGCGAGACTCTTGCTTTGTCTGCAGAACATCAGCGCTCAGTACGGGCATATTGAGTTTTGCCGGCTGCCAGGCCGCCTGATCCTTATGCTTTATTTGCACGTCATTGGGACCACCCAGCAGAAAGGAGATGGTGCCGATGGTATTCTCTTTGGCGGCAACCCAGTTGAAGGAGATGGCGATGAATAGCACTAATCCCAGAACTGTCGAATGGAGTTTTGGTGAGATTCTTTTCATGCTGTACCTTTTCTCATTAGCGAAGGACTGCGCCTTCGTTCGACGCTTCTCAATCCTGCAAACAGCAATTCCGACGAGCTTCGCCACTCTATCTCCCGACACCAATTCATTGCGGTGAAGATCGTGACGTTTATCGACCAAAATTGCCGCCGACGACAACGAATTCTCCCTCAAAGTGGCGCAACCCCAAACATGAATTTATAGGTATCTGCGAACAATAAGAAGGGAGGAAAGCAATGGCATCCATTCACTCTCCTCCCGTTCACAAGTTGGCTATGGTGTTACGCAGCTATTGTAAGCGCACAAGATCGTTTCGTTGAAATCCCGATCCTTCGACGGCCACGCACTGTGAAGCCTTGCCATTGCCGATATTGTTGTTGGTTACCTTGATCGTTCCGACTTTGGTTTCCACTGCGCCCAAGGAAAGTCCGGTATCCGGATCGACCAATTCTTCGCCGGCCCGATAAACCACAAACTGGTCATTGTTCTGAACTCCGGAGACTGCACCGACATTGATGAAAATCGGCCCATCGCCCTTGATGACTTTGGCCTGCCAGGGCAAGCTGGGCATGGTGTTGTTGACAAACTCGACCACGGCATCGACGGCCTGTCGGGTCGCCTTGCCGACAATAGATTCGTCAAAGGCGCTTTGGTTTTTGTAATCGATTTTGGCGGTGCTGATGGACAGACCCTTTTTTGATTCCTCCTTGCGTACGCTTTCAGCGGTAATGATTTCGCCGGTTGTCGTATTGACAAAGCGAACATCCACCGCGACGGTGGCTTTGGTGCTTTTGACGCCCAAGCCAAGTCCCTTCTGCTTCAGAGCGCCGCCCACGGTTCCTTCGCTATAACCGAATTCGGTGACCGCGCCAAAGATCGCCAACTCTACGCCCAGGAGCTTTCCGACTTGAGCCGCGCTCTCTTGAGTGACTGCTCCGGTCTGTCCCAAGGACTGCTCCTGCATGATTTTTTGAATTTCCTGGCGCTCGTACACCTGATAGTTCCCGGTCTTGATCAAAGAAGTGACCAGCATATCGGCCATACCCTCACCGACCGGCTGGCCGGTCCACCAATGGTATGCATGATTGGTCTTGTCATCGAAATCGAAAACCGCGATACGCTTCTTCAGTCGCTTCTCAGGCGATACTCCCTGCGCGTACACCATTGACAAAGTAAGAATCAGGCTTAGGACGATCCGCAGTAGCTTTGTTGATTTTTTCATTGTAGACACCTTTTTTGCTAATTTTCCTCATCGCCAACTCGCTTGGCTGAGCGTGTTACAGTGCGTTTCAGTTCACCAGATTACTTTGGTTGGATTTCTTATCTCACCTTGCTGCTATCGACCGGCGCGGAGGTCTCCGCATGCATTGCTCGTAGAGTCACTTTGTTCGCGGTAGCTCCGGTGACATCCAAGGCAAATTCGCCGATCTTGCGCTGATCCAGCTCTCTGGCCAATTGATCGGCATTGCCCGAGATCATCACGTCGAACTCGGCAGTTCCGCCGGCGACGTTGCGCTGGAAAACGTTCTTGACGCCGCGCGCCACAAATTGCAGCGAATTTTTAAAACTCGACGCTTCGGCAAAGCTGTTGAGGCCGGTCACAAGGAGTTTGACGGTGTTGGCTTCGTAAAACTTGCTGCGCCATTTTTCCAGAATTTTGGCAATCAGTTCATCGGCCAAAGCATTGGCGGCCTTTTCGATAGCCATCGTACCACCGGTCACCTCATCGATGTGCGGATAAGCGGCGTGCTTGCTGCCGGTGGCCAAAACGGTTCCCACGTCGGCATCGATCACCCGCGCTGTCAGATTGGCCTGACAGGACCGCATACCGCCTAAATTAACACCCTCAGCCACTTTGGCAATGGCTTTTCCGGTCACCACCACCTCCGCGTCAGTCGCCGCAGCTAAGGCAACGGCGGCCTTGGCATCGCCATTGATGGCGGCTAATACAGCGTCCCGTTCTTTATTTTGGCGAACAGTAGCCGGATCCACAACCTGAAAATTCTTGCCCATAAAGCGATTCATCATGGCGGTTTCCGAAGCCGTCATGTTCACTTCAAAGTAGTGATAGCGATTGAAGGACTCGCCGATGTTCTGCTCGTCGATGACGAACATGACCCGTGGATTGCCCATGCTCTGAATAAGATTCTCGACGGCGTTGACGTCTTTGCTCAAGTCCGACATATCCACCGTAGCTTCCATTTGCACTTCATAGAGCTCGGGCGTCTTTTTGTACTCGGACAATATCCGGTAGTTCTGCACATAGCCGCGTGTCCAATTCAGAATGCGGTCTTCCACCACCATGTAGTTTTCGACTTTGGTCTGCGCGTCGATAAAAGTGCCCAAGCACTGCTCGACCGCCTTGCGTTGAGCATCGGAAATGGCTCGATCCCGGGCCGCCGCCACGTCGCCATAGGTGATGGAACCGGCACCGATAACCTGCACCACCGATGCAGGAGTCGAACTGCCGAGTCCCTGAGCCTGCAACGAGGAGCTGAGGGCACAAAGAAGAACGACAAGTAACAAAACGATTGGATAATTTATGCGCGTTTTCAACGGTTTCCCTCCGAAATGATTGAGGGGACTCCCCAAAAAGGTCAGCCGCGAGTGCAGTGACTCTTTCTTGGGAGACGAGGTTCAACTTGATAAAGCTCATGCCACCGAGGCACAGAGTCGCAGAGAACACCCTCTGCCTTTCTCTGTGCGCTCCGTGTCTCGGTGGCAGATAAGACATAGCAGGACTTAAACAAATCCACGCTGTTTTGCAAAACTTCCTGCCCTAAAAGGTCATCCGCATGGCATTCTGGAAATCGCGGATGGAGAGCAATGCATCAGCGCCGGACATGTGGCCATTCAGATTGAAAGCACCGCTCATCTTATCCGCCTGCATGATGCCTCGATCCACCATCAAGCAAATGGCGTTGTACGCAAAATGGCTCGGATTCACATCCGGGAAGCGCGAAGCTTGGCCGATGTACTTTGTCGCCAACGTCTCGTCTCCGGTAGCCATGATGAGGATGTTTTGCATCACCATGGCATAGTTGGCGCGGGTGATGAGTTCATCGGGCCGGAAGGTATGGTCCGGAAAGACGTCCATGCCGCGCTCCTTGATGATGTCTTTGATCCAGTTTTTCGCCCAGTGGTCCTCAATGTCCGTTGCCTCCGCCATCTGCACTTGCGTGGATGTCTGCATTTTGGTCGGATCATCCGGCGCCTTGAAGCCGGTGTCGTAGGTTTGCGGACGCTTTTTCTGCAACAACTCCATCAGCTTGAGCTCTTCCATCAAAAGCACCGCAAGATCCGCCCGGTCGATCTCATTGATGAGGGCGATCTTGGCGCCCACTTTGGTTCCCGGCGCGGCGCGCTCGATTTTCTGCACAATCGACCACTCTTTATCCGCTTCCGCAGCAAAGTCGCCTTTGAACTCGATGACTTTGCGGAAAGCCGTCGCTGCATCAGCGAACAGATAGGCCTCTTTGTAGGTTTCACCCTTGTAGTAGTAAGCCTTGGCGCTATTGGGATTGATCTCGATGGCTTTGTTAAACTCGTTGATCGCCTTCTCGGCCCAATCGTCGCCCTTGCGCTCCATGGTGATGATGCGACCTTTGATGACGCGCGCATCAACCGACTTGTTGTTTTTGTCAATACCCTTATCCGCTAACTCGAGCGCCTTTTTGAAATCGCCTCGCTTGGCGGTCAGCAATGCCAAGCCGGAAAAACCTTCGGCAAAATTCGGATTCAATGCCAGGGCGCGGTTGAATTCCGTCGCCGCTGCATCCAGGTTATCGCGATCCAGCTCGCGCATGCCCTGATTGTAGTGGTTTTCCGGCGTGTCCAGAACCGATGCTTCTTTGATCGCTTTTGGACCGCATCCGATGACAAAGGAAAAGGCCAAGACTGAGATGAGAAATAAGAACAAAACTTTTGTTCTCATGTTAGAATTCTCCTCTTTTTTTTCGAATGATATATGCGAGAAAATGAATCGTTACTGTTAGAGCCGCTGCGGAGCTAATCAACGATGAACATCACCTTGCATTTGTCTAAGAAGTTCTGGTTTGCGGCTGCACTTTGAATGGTTGCAGCGCTGGCGTTGGAGACCACGACATCGGCTTTGTTGGGACCGGATGCGCGAATGGCTTTCACTACCAACGGGTTATTGGTGACGCGGTCGTCAGATCGGGCATGATTCACATCCTTATCATAGCCCACCATGCCGATCTGCACCGCCCAGTCACGGCTAACGTACTTGGAGCCATAAACTTCTTGACCATTCTCGTCCAAAA
>DYKH01000007.1:77723-82005 GCA_020722685.1 Caldithrix sp.
AAGGAACCGGTGATGGCCATTTCAACGGTAACTTCGATGTCGCCGGTCGACATGTACTTGGTATCGACGACGGTAAAATTGCGCACGACGCCCTGCACCCGGGTATTGATGACATCGTTCTCGATCATGTAATTGCGCACGGTCGTTTCCGAGGAGAGCGTCATTCCTTGCACGGTTTCCAACAGATTGCGCAAGGCGACTCGCTTTGCAGCTTCGATTGCGCCGGCTCGCTGCGCCGTTTCGGGCATGTTGGGATTTGGTGAGCCGATGCCGGTAGCGCGGATGACCATCGCCGACCAATTAACCGTTCCGGCGTTTCCGACAGACTGCGTGACATTCTGAGCCCAGATTGGCAATGCTGCCAACAGAAAAGCGACAACGACCATCATCGAAACCGATTTTGTTCTCATTTCATTATCCTCCTTGCTTAAGAATGAGATTGAATGCCTGGCATTTGATCTACTCAAATGCGGCCCATTTTACTCTGACATGCCGACATGTCAGGTGACTCTAATCACAAAAGCCTATCTTCAAACGTGTAGCCAAAGTCAGCGTTGCAGCTCCCCTCCGAAGCGCCTAAACTGCAAAGGGCTGCACTCAAATCGACAGCCCTGAAGAAAACCCGACTAAATTAGAGACAATTCATTTAATTGTCAAGCTATATTTCAAATGGACCAAATGACAAGAGCAGCTTATCTTGATTACCCGTTTTTGGTTTGCTCTCAAATGTACACTCAGATGGAACGGAGTGCAGAAACCGTAATTCACTGGTGATTCGATTCGGCCAGTCTTTATCGCTCAAACCTTTTCCTGTTCGAGTCAAGCTATATAGCGTAATCGAGTAAATCGGCTTTTCTAACAAAGCAGGTTGGATATGTATTTCTACTTCAGCAGCTCATAACCATATTGACTTCCGAGAACGAATTGGTTATATTGGCACCACAAGTGAAACGAAAAACAAGGGAATCAGACTAAGGAGGCCGCTATGTCCGATCGACTTGGTGTCGGATTTATTGGCGCTGGTTTTATCACCCATTTTCACGTTAAGGCTTGGCAAGGAGTACGCTTTGCAGATATACTCGGCGTCGCCGATCCGGACACCGCCAGAGCAGAAAGCACCGCCGAACAATGCCGGAGGTTGCGGGTGGGCGATCCAAAAGTGTACGCCGACGCAGCCGAGCTCGTGGCGGATCCGAACATCGATGCAATCTGGATCTGCGCCCCCAATTATGTCCGACTTGAGATTATGGAAAGCATTGCCGAAGCGATGCGAAAAGGCAAGGGCAGGATCATCGGCATCGCCTGTGAAAAACCTTTGGCCCGTAATGTTGCCGAAGCGCAAAAGATGCTACAAATTGCCGAAGAATTGGGGTTGCTTCACGGATACTTGGAAAATCAGGTCTTTTCCCCGTCGGTTGTGCGAGGGAAGGAGATTATTTGGCGACGTGGCGCTCGCGCCGCAGGCCGCCCTTATCTTGCCCGCTGCGCAGAAGAGCATGGCGGACCGCACGAGGCGTGGTTTTGGATGGGAGAACGGCAAGGCGGCGGCGTGCTCAATGACATGATGTGTCACAGCATCGAAGCCGCACGATTTCTTCTTTCCGACCCAAACAAACCCAAAAGCAGCATTGTACCCAAGTCGGTCAACGCCGAGATCGCTACCCTAAAATGGTCGCGTCCCGAGTACTTGGAGCAGCTTCGGAAATCCTCCGACGGCAAGGTGAACTATGCCAAGCATCCCGCGGAGGACTTTGCCCGCGCCAACGTAACGTTCGAAGATGAGGGCGGGAACATACTGGTCGCCGAGGTGACCACCTCATGGAGCTTTGTCGGGCCGGGATTGAGATTGAATTTCGAGCTGATGGGTCCGGAATATTACATGCAAATCAATACGCTGGAGCCGGATCTGAAAGTCTTCTTCAGCCGCGGCGTCGCCGGCAAGAGCGGAGATGACCTGGTGGAGAAGCAAGCATCCGAGCAAGGGCTCATGCCCGTTGTCTCCAGCGAAGAAATCGTCTACGGCTACACGGACGAGGATCGCTACATGGTCGAATGCTTCCTCGAACGCAAGCTGCCGGAAGAAAATTGGCATGATGGCTTGCTGGTGACGCAGCTTCTCATGACCGCCTACAAATCAAGCGAAGAAGGCAAAAAATTAATATTCGATCCCAAGGCGGTGAAGAACTTTGTTCCCAAGGTGGCGAGGGGAAAGTACAAGCAAGCGGATGTGATCAACTCGGCGCACTAAGAATCATCGCAGGTCAT
The DNA here is from genome assembly GCA_020722685.1 of Caldithrix sp. The sequence goes on from DYKH01000007.1 coordinate 79,989, forward strand.
GGAGAAGCCGTCGAGCAACATGGACTATTGGCGGCTTTTGGGGGAAAAAATTGCTTGCACTTGGAACTAACTTATGCTACTTTGTACTTGCAATTGTACCCTCATCAAAACTTGGAGATAGTCATGCATTTTATAACTATCAGAGAGCTAAGCAAGTCGCCGTCAAAGTACGTCAAGCTTGCAAGCGAAAACGATGACATTGTCGTCACCAGAAACGGCCATCCTTACGCTATTATTTCAAGGATGGATGGCAGTGAGCTGGAGGATTACATTTTAGCTAAGCATTTTAATTTGGAAAAAGAGCTTGCCAGGGCAAGACAGGAACATGAAGCTGGTAGGACAAAAAACATCCACGTCTTGTTAGACGAAATCAACAAGGCCTCCGATGCGATTTCAGGTTGAATTTACCACACGGGCAATCAAAGATTTGAAATCGCTACCACTCGATGCCCAAAAGAAGATAGCTGAGGAAAGCGTAGAGTTAGAAGGAAATCCATTTCCTCTTAGAAGAAGAGTAAAGCGGATACAGGGGATCAAATTTCCCTGCTATAGGCTACGAGTGGATTGCGTCTCTGACTCCTATAGAGTATTCTATGGAATTGATGATAAAATCGTCTATGTGTTAAGAATTGTGTCAAAGAAAGATGCTGAAAGGATTATAAGAACCATTCGATCTATTGACTTTCCTCCCGGTGTTTCCAATTAGAAGCTTGCCGGAAAAGCTCCCCCTCGATGAGCCCTTATGACTCTCCGAACTCATTCTATTACCTCCCACAACGCTTTTGTGGCCTTCCGGATTCATGGAGCTCCGAATGCTTACTCACGAGCAAGATGCAGGTGGGAAATCGGCATGATGGCTTGCTGGTAACGCAGCTTCTTATGACCGCTTACAAGTCGAGCGAGGAAGGCCAGAAATTGGCCTTCGATCCCAAGGCGGTAAAGAATTTCGTTCCCAAGGTGGCGAAAGGAAAGTACAAGTCATCGGATGTGATTAAGACTGCTCTTAGGCGAGATCACAGGCCAGGAGATAAAAATGCCGTCAAGGAGCATGACTCTTTGACGGCATTTCGTTTTGGCTCGCCGGCATTTTCTATTCACGCGCCTTTTGTTGGCGCCTGTTTGTCACCAAATCTTGAATTCTCACTGCCACCTTTATGCCTACTCCAATCTTCTGCAATAAGACGCAAGAGATGGGTTCGAACCAACCTTTTGTCCCTGCACGCTCACAAAACGTACCTTAAAGTACGATTTTGTGGTCCGGAACAAATCCTTACTAATATCCGACTCATTCCAACCCACTGTGCTGACACCAATTACTAAAGATGTTCATAAAAATGGCACTCGCATTGCACTGCGAGCAGGCAAATGCAGCAAGTTTTTTGAAAGCTCATTATCAAAACTCAATCAAAGTAAAGGAGTGTCACATGCTATCCAAATCAAACTCTGGCAATACGGCTTTATCATTGCTCATGTCGATTTCCTTGTCAGCCCTCTTGATCTTTTCTGGTTGCACCAAGGAAAACACGTTAGAGCCCGACTCAACAAGCGCCATTAGCGCAAATGCCGATGCGGCGGAATCCATCGCCAGCACGGTTGGCGAAGAAAACGGCGGCTTGACGGATCAGATGGGAGATCTGTTTGATTTAACGAGTCCCACGGGTTTGTCCAAATCGGAGGGTGCGTCGTACCTCGATAAGAAGGAAGCTACCTACGACTCCGTGACCGGTGTTTGGACGGTCGTTCTGGAACGTGAGCGAGGTAACAACAACGGCATGAATTACGCCTTCATCAAACGCACCTACACAGTCCAGTTTTTGAACAAGAATGGTCAGCCGCAAAAGTTCTACATCGTCAACGCGGACACGGCCAATACCATCAAGTTCAACATCGTGGAGGGAGAAGGCCGTCACAAAACCAGACGCCTATCGCAGGAGCTGAAAACTCTGGAAGGTAGTTTCGTCGCCACTGGAACCAATACCGATATGATCACTGTGAACGGCACCTACAAGCGAGCCGC
>DYKH01000344.1:0-2498 GCA_020722685.1 Caldithrix sp.
TGAATTGATAAGGTTCTAGACCACCGGATACCGTAAATGTCTGTTCGCTGTCACAATAATCCATGGATACGGTCTCAGGATGGATGGTTAATGGCAAGCATTCTGTCGAACCTTCGTGGAAGACATAGAGTATTCCGGAAAAAGACGCACCCGGTGCATTCGCAATGGGATCGATAATCACAACATCATCGCCAATGTAGGGATATAAATCTCCCGCAGCCACAAAGGTGCCGAATCCTGGAGGGTTTGTTGGGTTTCGCCGAGGTCCTGCGAATAGGTAGTCCATGCCTTCTTCGAGTGGCGCCCCTGGGTTCTTGGAGTAATCATCCCACCCGATGACTCCTTCAGGATTCTCAAAAGAATACCACCTGCGGTTCTCCAAATGCACGACATCTTGACCTGCGGTGTCTCTCCACTTCCCTCCTCCCTCATCTCCATAAAGGGCCCAGACATGGCCCGTACTTGAACCCGTTGCTCCGACCAGCAAATCTTTGATCCCGTCGTTGTCGATGTCACCCGATGACAGGGAGTAACCGAAACTTGATATAGATGTGGAACCGTTGATGACGAGGTCTGCAATGTAATCGGCATTCTTGTTTATTAAAAGTGTTCCACCAAGATTCGGATTTGTTCCATCAATGACATATACCTTCCCGATACCTGTCTCCCGGATATTCACGATGCTTTGTTGAGCGAAACTTAATGTCGTGGATGGATAAATATCCAGTATAAGTCTTGCAGATGGCGCTCCAACGACAATTTCTTCCCTACCATCCCCGTTCAAATCCACCACGTGAACAGACCTGGCAAAACCTGTCCTCATGTCATCACTGTATACGATCGGCCCGATGATTGCAGCATCCTGATCACCCTCATCTTTAGCATCCACATAATAATACCCTGGAAGTGGAGGAGATAGCGTCCATGGGCGCCCATACAGGATATAGACCGCTCCCTCCGGCAGCGCATTAGGTTCGCCTCCGAATTGGGGAGCCCCCAGAACGATATCATCCAAACCGTCGCCGTTGATGTCCCCCAGGGCAAGACTCTTCCCCATGCCATCACCTTTATATTGGAAACTCCGGTTATACTGGAAGTAGTTTTTTCCCTCTACGATCGAATAGTAGCTTGTATGAAGGTTAGTTAGATCATTTGGCAGATGGACATCCTTTTTTTGCCTGAAGGATGCTTCGATGATCTGGCCGGTGATTACATAAGCCCTCGCTACCAGGCTATTGGGCACGTTCGGATCAACTGAATCTGTTGGCGCGGTGATCACAACGTCTTTGTATTGTTCGTAGCCGTGTATCTTTCCAATGCCCACCTGATAACCGAGTTCCCGGTTATTGTCACCATAAAATTTCACATCATAATCGCCTGAAGACAAATGGTATTCGGAGTTCCAGGTCTCTCTGCCAAAGAAGACGTAGGCCTTCCCGGGAACGTGGCCCGGAGTTGCGCCGACCATAGCGATGTTCGGCTCATGGGCACCAAACTCATCCTGATCCGTTGTGCCGATGAGTAGGTCGTCGATACCATCTCCATCGATGTCACCAACGGCCAGTGAGTTCCCGATGCGCCTGCTGTTGCCGCCGCTGTGGATGTCGTTGAAATCGCCTACAATCATCACATCCCAGGTTGGATTCGCTGAAAATAGATCAACCGTGTTTATCACCCGATCGCCATAAGGCAGAGGCAGCCCCTGCACTGGTCCAAAGGCTATAAAGACGGCCCCGATTGCATGGCCAGTGGAATCTCTGTATTCCGGGACACCTATAACGAGGTCGTTATAACCATCGCCATTCAGGTCTCCGATTCCAGCGCTTCTGAGATAACTGTTCTCCCCTCCCAATATCATCATATCCTGATCATCTGCACTCGTCAGCCCTGTCGATTCATAAGGCAGAATCTTGATCGCATCCTGGTCACAATTGTTCGCCTGGCAGGGAAGAGTTCTGCCAACTTTCAGGGTTGCTCCGAGGGTTTTTTCATCGAAGCTGTAGCCTTCCTCATGAAATGGCGGAATCTGAAACGCAAGCACATCCGCCTGAGTCATTCTGTGGTCTACCCAGGACTGCTGAGGTCTGATTTGGAAGAGCGCACCTTGATATGAAAGGTCAAGTAGATTGTCCGCCTGGTATGGAGTAAAATAGTTGCCGGTCACATATAACGTGTCTCCCGGATATAAGGATGGGTTCAACAGAGATAACTCTGCATCTAAATCAGGGCTGGGTGGAACGAACCAGGTCAACCATCCATAGGTGTCTCTCACATTTCCTGTGCTATCCTGAACTCCCACGGATATCCATCCCGGTTTATCGCCGATAAAGTTAGTGCTATATCCTACGGATTCATATCTGCCGTTCAGGGTAAAAGAATCATATGTGAGATGCCCATAATTGTAAGGATTAAGTAGCTCTCCGTTCCAATATACCCTTAAGGTATCATAGCTCGAGCTGAAGCCTTTACCCTCGACGACCAAATTGTATTTCTGCTTC
>DYKH01000344.1:2598-3890 GCA_020722685.1 Caldithrix sp.
TTCCTCTTTCCAGCATTCCTCATAATGTCCGCGAGGTTCATAGGTGCAACAGGGGTCCCACGCATTGACCTGCTCCCATCTTACGTCCTGCATGTAAGGTACAGGGACGACCTCAACACCGAAGGTAGGTGGATAATCCGTTCCCCATTCAATGCAAATGTCTGCGACTTTTCGGATGCATTTGGTTCTTGAAGGATACTGGTAGTTTCCGCAGCTGGCCTGGATATCGAGGAGGATGCCTGTTCCGGATGAAGATCCCGAAATGATGCTGTGGAATTCACCTAAATCTCCCTCATCGATGACGGTCACGAGTCTCGATGGATCGGCTTGTTCTCTGACGGTTGAGCTCACATTGATGTCTGCAAAAGTGATTCGGATTTCATCAATATCAAGAAGGTCAACGGCTAATTCGAGAACCAAGCGGCCCAGCGCTTCTTCTATGGCTGCTTTGATATCAATGCCTAAAGAACTCAGTATGGAGAAGACACCCCCTGGGTCGAGGCTATCAATCAAATCAATCCTCAAATCTGCCATGTCAATCAATTGCTCAAAACCGGCATTTGTAAAGTTGGCATAGAGCCTGATCTCACTGGACGTATCCGTATAGAGAATATGGTTGCTTATCCCGGGAAACGGTCCTGTCACAGCGACTTTCCATTCGCTTGGAATTGTTGGTATAGTAGTGTTCATCATAGCAATTACGGTATTGAACACGGATCTGATGGCATCTACGACGCTATCAATCGCACAAACCGTAGAATAAACTTCATAGAGGAATGGAATAGCCGCACAACAGGGCACGCAGCCGAAGAAACAGGCAATTCCGTTTCCCACCTGGATGAAAATCAGCGTATCTTTTACCCCATCAAGAACGCTGTTGATGGTATTAATCGGCTCTAATATCTGATTTAAAATTTCAATGACTTCTGCGATATGGCAGGGCGTTGTTGTGGGGCTGAGGTTTTCGTTTATTTGCTCTAATTCATTAGTTACATTAGAGAAGAATTCACCCCCGAAGATGGCATCGAGGTTTGACCTTACCTCTGCGCTGGGAATGGAGTTTACCCGCCCCTTAAATGTCTCCAGGAAATACTGGGTTCTCCTGATGTTCTCTTCGACTAATGCCCATGTTTCAGGCGGCACATTCGGTTTCGTCCACTGCTCTAATTTATTGAAGATCCTTTGAATCTGGATGAGGATTAAATCTAATTGGTAGTTTACTTCATTACCTTTCGTCTCAGGCGTGGGATCCAGGGCAGGGACTACATGAAATGTTAGTGAGTTAGACATGT
>DYKH01000345.1 GCA_020722685.1 Caldithrix sp.
CAAGTCAGCATAATAAAGAGTTTCGCTTGACTTTCCATCATTGCCGGATATAAGAAATTACTGTCGAGATAGTTCAAATGGAGCGGTCAATAATTAAAAGGAGGACACCTATGAAGAAAAAGACAAAGGCAGTTGACGGAAGGCGTTCGTTCTTAAAAAAAGCCGGAGCCGGACTTGCGGTTGGTGCCGGCGTAGCAGCCGGGATGGGCATTTCTGTTCCGTTCGTTCATGCCCAACCGACTATTCGCTGGCGCCTGGCAACGAGTTTCCCAAGATCGCTTGACGCCATCTATACCGCTGAAGATGAGTTCGCGAAGATGGTTTCCCAGATGTCCGGCGGTAAGTTTACGATAACCGTACACTCTGCCGGAGAGCTTCTTCCCCCTTTTGGCGTCGTGGACGGTGTCCAGAGCGGAACAGTCGAATGCTGCCATACTGCGGCATATTATTTCTTCGGCAAAGACCCGACGTTTGCGATCGGCAGTGCGATTCCGTTCGGTCTGAACTCCCGTCAGATGACCGCATGGATGTTCGGAGGCAATGGCATGAAGCTCATGCGTGAATTCTACCACGGTTACAACATCATAAACTTCCCTATGGGAAACACCGGCGCACAGATGGGCGGATGGTATCGGAAGGAAATAAAGTCCCTGAAAGATTTGAAAGGGCTGAAAATGAGAACCGCAGGAGTGGCTGGAATTATCATGCAGCGATTGGGGGCAGTAACGCAGAGCATCCCCGCCGGGGAAATTTACACGGCCCTGGAGAAGGGTGCGATTGATGCGGTCGAATGGATCGGCCCCTACGACGACCTTAAAATCGGTCTTTACAAGGTTGCGCCCCACTACTATTACCCCGGTTGGTGGGAGGGAAGCACACAGGGCGATCTGTTTGTGAATCTAAAGGCTTATGAGGCTCTCCCTGCAGAATACAAGGCAATGATAGAAGCGGCAGCATCACGCTCGCACATCATCTTCCAAGCGTTATACGACGCGAGGAATCCGATTGCGCTGAAACAGCTGGTGGCCGGAGGGGCAAAATTGCATCGCTTCTCGAAGGATATCATGAGCGCGGCATTCAAGGAATCAATGGCCCTCTACGAAGAGCTTGGGGCGAAAAACCCCAACTGGAAAAAGGTTTACGAGGATTACAGCAAGTTCAGGGCGGAACAGAACATGTGGTTTGGTTTTTCTGAAGCCGGTTTCGATAATTTTATGCATTCGCAACAATTATAGAGGGTTACCCAAAAGGCCCCGCCGAAGCGCTGTCGGGGCCTTTTTAAATCCGAAACAAAAAAGTATGAATGCTATTTCTTCTTCCTGTCCTTTTCCATTAACCTTAGAACAGCCGCCATCGGGTCTTCCTCTTTGTTTTCTCCGGAATGCTGACCTGTTTCCGATATGCCTGTCTGCAATCCGGAGGAGTTGATTTGTGGGTCTTGCTTATCCGGCTCATCAGAGGACTCCTCCACCTCAGCTTCGATCCTTATGCTGTCAAGATTGACTTCATGACCCATGTCCATCCTTCCTGTTACGAGATTCGGGAAAGAGAGGACAAGAATAACCATGACAACCTGAAGGGCGATGAAATAAAATGAACCCTTGTAAATTTGAGGCGTCGTTAGGGCCCGAACAGGTCTTTTGGTAACCCGGTCGGTATAATCAGTTACCGGGGCTACACTTCGGAAGTAAAAGAGGGCAAAGCCGAATGGAGGCGACAGAAAGGACGTCTGCAGATTCATCGCAATTAAAACACCAAACCATATCAGGTTGATATCCAACTTTGTGGCCACCCTTACAAGCAGCGGGATGACGATGAACGCGATTTCAACAAAATCGATGAAGCAACCCAGCACAAAAACAAGGATATTCACAGCGATCAAAAAGCTCAGCCTTCCTCCCGGAAGCCTTGCAAAAAGATGTTCCACCCAGATGGGGCCGTCCGCCGCGTTGAACGTAAACGTGAATGTGGTTGCACCTATCAGGATAAACATCACAAAGCAGGAAAGCATCGTCGTGTTTTCAAGGGCCTGCTTGAACTGAATAAAAGTCAGACGCCGACGCGAAAGCGCCATGACCAATGCCCCGACAGCGCCGAGCGCTCCACCTTCCGTCGGGGTGGCGACGCCGATGAAAATGGTGCCGAGGACAAGAAAAATCAGTACCAGCGGGGGAAGTAATACAAAGACGACTCGTTCAGAGAGTTTCGAAAGCAAATGAAGGGAAAACAATTTATTCGCGACGGCAAGCGCAAATATTACGGCCGCGGCCGCCGTCACGGAAAGGGTGATGATTTCATCGGACGGAGCCTTGCCCTCCCGGCCGACAAGCGGGTTGATGATCGCGTCATGCAACCCAGACCAGGCAAAAGCGACCACAAGAGCGATCCCGAGGATGACCAGTAAAGACCTGTAACCGCCGGCGCCATTTTCTTCCCGGTAGATGCGTGCCTCTTCGGGGAGCGCCGGCACCCACTCCGGCCGGAAGACAGCCATTGTTACGATGAAAAGGGCAAATAATCCCACAAGCATCAGACCGGGTACGATGGCTCCGACGTACATATCGCCGACGGAACAGCCTAACTGATCAGCCAGAATGATCAAGACAAGCGAGGGCGGTATGATCTGCGCCAGCGTTCCTGACGCGGTTATTACACCGGCGGTAATGCTGTTATTGTAACCGTAGCGGAGCATGATCGGCAGCGAGATCAGACCCATCGAGATCACGGAGGCCGCTATGATGCCGGTGGTTGCTGCAAGCAAAGCACCCACAAAGATCGTTGCCAGAGCGAGACCGCCCCGCAGAGGCCCGAATACCTGACCGATCGTTTCCAGCAGGTCCTCGGCCATGCCGCTCCTCTCAAGGATAAGCCCCATAAAGGTGAAAAACGGAACCGCGAGCATGGTTTCGTTCTGAACGATGCCGTATATCCTCAGCGGCAGGGCCTGAAATAAGGAATCGGGAAACAACCCTGCCGTTATTCCGAGGAAGCCGAAAGCAAGGCCGGTGGCCGCAAGACCGAATGCGACAGGAAACCCCGTCAGCAAAAAAACGAAAAGGCCTGCGAACAGCAGAGGAATAAAATTCTGTGTTATGAAGTCCATTTCAGGACTCCCCCGATCGGTTTTTATCAGGTGATGGTTCGGCAGATTTACCATCGGCAGTTTTATGGGCAAGGGGATCAGGAATCAAACCTCTCAAGAACGCAATGCGTTTTACGATTTCTGAAAAGCCCTGCACCATAAGCAGCAGGACACCCACCGGTAAAAGCAAATAAACCGGCCAGCGGATAAGGCCGCCGGCACTCTGCGACATCTCTCCGCTCTGCCACGCATTAACAAATAACGGCCAGGAAAGGCGCATCAACAACAAACACAAGGGTGTCAGAAAAACTATGATCCCGGCGACATCAATCCACGCGCGCATCCGGGCTGATAGCCGACTTGAGACAAAATCGATTCTCACATGCGCATTTTTGAGAAAGGCGTATCCGGCCCCGAGTAGGAAAACTGCCCCAAAAAGGTACCACTGCATCTCGATAAAAGCATTGGACCCGATCCGCAACAATTTACGTGCCAGCGCATTGCCGGCGCTTAATAATACAGAGGCAAAAATAAACCACAACATCACCTCACCGATCCACTCACTGAACCTGTCGATGCATCGCGATATCTTGAGAATGAATGACATATATCCTTTCAGAAACCCTTTTCGAACTCCACAAGCGCCTCAAACCAAATGAAAGAGTCGATTTTTCTAGCTTGTCTAATGCATTTTTGCAACGCTGTTTTATATTCTAATAGGAAAAATATATACATCCTGTCAATAAATATAACCCTCCTCAAAAACCGGGCGGGGAACATCCCCTTTGCATTCG
>DYKH01000346.1 GCA_020722685.1 Caldithrix sp.
TAAAATTCTCGACTCATTCAAAAAAAGCTTGACTTAATTTAGAATATCTGATCAGGGCCGCTGCGGATGCTGGATCTCCCTCTGCCGCGCATTGGAAAAGAGATTCCTGCATCCGCAGGAGGAATGACAGCACCGGCAGGACACCCCGTGATTGGTCACAATTAGCCGTCTGGTCTACGGACTTTAGACCAGGGTGACGAAACGCTGCCTGGTGAAACAACTGAATCAGGGAAGTTTTTCGCCTGGCAACTCGTCCACCCTTTTTCTACACAAGTGGAAAGGGTCCGTCCATCTAACCGGCCATATTCGAACAAGTATCAAATCGCTATTTCGCAAACCAAAACAACTGGTGAGAAAGCGTTATTTCATCCCTTATTGCAAGGCGCGCATACGCCTTCTGTCGCCATGCAGACACATAAGTGCAACAAAGAGCTTGCAAATATCCAAGCATTCCAGTATTTTTTGTCATGATTAGGGTCGAGATAAATCCGGATAATCCGCAGTTGCGGCGCATCAAGCAAGCCGTGGAGGTGCTTGAAGACGGCGGCCTCATCATCTATCCGACCGATACCGTTTATGGTCTTGGCTGCAATTTGTTCAACAAAAAGGGCGTCGAGCGGATTTATCAAATCAAGGGAAACGACAAAAGAAAACTGCTCAGTTTCATTTGTCCCAATCTGACCGAAATTGCCAAATTCGCCCACGTTTCCACTCCCTCGTACAAGTTTATGAAGCGTCTTACCCCGGGACCATACACGTTCATCTTGGAAGCGAGCCGGCAGGTGCCGAAAATTCTGTTGGAAAGACGCAAGACCGTTGGCATCCGCATCCCCGGCAATAGGGTCTGTCAAACGCTTCTGGCTGAGTTTGGTCGTCCGATTATCAGCACCAGTGCCTGCCTGGCAGGTCAAGGCTACCTTCAAGATCCGAATGACATTGCCGATACTTTTGCCCATACTGTCGATTTTTTCCTGGATTGCGGATTTGGCGGTTTGGTCCCGTCCACGATCGTCGATTTGAGCAATGAAACGCCGGAGATAATTCGCATGGGAAAAGGGGAAATAGAGTTCGCCAAATAACTGCCGGGCGCGACGTTATCCTTTGCAGTGAGGCTTGGCAAGGAGCCTGAATCGCCCGAAAAGGACGGTTTAAAAGCCAAAGGACCGCAATATCCTAAGGAACTATCGCGATAAAGGAGATCGATTTTGTTATCGAACAAACTCTGTGTCTTATTCATGGTGGGGCTATTCGGCATGACAGCCGCTCAAGACCTGGATTATTGCCCCAAACCCATCGTCGCCGTCATAGACAGCACGGGGCGCGAATTTTGCCCGGATCACCGATTGGACGTGTACGGCATCTACGGGACAGTCTTGGATAGCGCGTTGGCTCTACGGGGAGAAACTTCCAACCCTGTGGCCTTTGATTCCGTCATCGCGCGGGTTAAGCGTATCTCGAAAACGCCCGTGCGAAACGAGATGGTGCTGCTACCGGACAGTTCTCTGGGTGACCGAACGCTTGGTGTTGTGACCATCAGCACCGGCTTACTGCGACGGCATCCATCGGTGACGGCTGAACTGGTGAATCAGGGCATTTTGGGCGAGGAAGTAAGGCTGCTAAAAAAGCGCGGCCTTTTCTATCTTTGCAAGCTTTCCGATGGCTATCTGGGGTGGATGATGACTTCCTCCATAAAACGCATGAATCAGGAGGAGCTGCGCCAATGGAGGGTCTTGAAAAAAGTCATTTTTCTGAAAAACTATGGTGAGATTCGCAGCGCCAAAAAGGACGATGCATTGCCCATAGGCGACGTGGTACGCGGGGCAGTGCTCGCCGAGATCAAGAAAGAGGGGAAGTGGCGCAAGGTGCAACTGCCGGACGGGAGAACGGGCTTCCTGCGCAAGTCAGAGATAGCCGACTTGACCAGCTTCCAAGCTTCAATCAAGCCGACCGCCAAGGGATTGGTTCGCACAGCTCAGCAGTTCACCGGTTTTCCGTACGTGTGGGGAGGAGCCTCGACCAAAGGATTCGACTGCTCTGGCTTCACCAAAACAGTGTTCAAGCTGAACGGCATTGATTTGCCGCGCGACGCCAACATGCAAGCGAAGGTAGGAAAGCCGGTGACCATCGACCCTGAGCATAAGAATTTGCAGGTCGGTGATTTGCTTTTTTTTGGTAGCAGCCCTGACAAGATCACGCACGTTGGCATGTATATTGGTAAGCAGAAATTCATTCACAGTGACGGCTACGTGAGGATAAACAGTTTCGATCCAAAGGATCCAGAGTATAGCGAACACCGCGATGAAGGTCTGCAGCTGGCTCGTCGATTTTTGTAGAGTACTTCGCTGATACGTCGATCACCAGACTCCACGCTGCCATGTGAAGGATGACTAATGATGAAAGCAGCCGTTTTTCTGGGGGACGAAAAGATCGAGATCCAAGATATCCCGGAGCCCAAACCAAGGAAAGATGAGGTTCTCGTCAAGGTCGGGTTGTGCGGCATCTGCGGCACAGACGTGCACATCTTCAATGTCGAATTGCGGGTTGCCAAGCCCCCGGTTGTGCTTGGCCATGAGATCAGCGGCGAGATCGTTGCTCTGGGCGAAGCGGTGGTCGGCCTTGAGATTGGACAACGCGTCGCCATCAATCCGGTGATCGGCTGCGGCCAGTGCGAGCAGTGTCATAGCGGTCGCAGCAATCTGTGCGGCAATCAAACCGTCATCGGTTATATCCGCAACGGAGGCTTTGCTCAGTATCTGACCGTTCCGGCAACGCAGCTTTGTCCTTTACGGCCAGTCACTGACCACAAAGCCGGAATTCTGGTCGAGACCCTCGCCTGCGTGCTGAACGGCTATGATCGCCTCCAGATCAAAGCAGGACAAAGCGCGCTGGTTTTGGGCGCCGGCACGGTCGGCCTGCTCTGGAATCAAATGTTGCTTTCAAGTCCGATCACCAAACTGCTGCAGACCGAATTGGTGAATTATCGACGGCAAAAGGCGCAAAAGCTCGGCGCGCATTTCGTACTTGATGGCAACTCGGCAGACCTTGCCGAAGAAATTTCTAAGGTTTGCCCAGGAGGAGTCGATAATATAATTGATGCGACCGGCAATGCCATCGCTGTGGAGCAAGCGATTCCTTGGGTGCGCAAAGGCGGCACCTTTATGATTTTTGGCGTCTGTGCAGAAGATGCAAAGATCAGTCTTTCCCCCTTTGAAATCTATCGGCGGGAGATGAAGATCATCGCCGCTAAAATGCCGCCGGGCACTTTGGATCGCTCGGCCAGGCTGCTGGAATCCGGGCGCATCAATGTCGATGAGATCGTTACAACAGTGCTGCCGCTGGAACAGATTATTGAAGGCTTTGAAACCTTTTCAAACAGGAGAGGCCAGGCCGTAAAAATTGCCATTGATCCATGGGCATAGAGGTGCCTGAGAGTCTACAGTCTTCCATGAAATTTTTGCTTGCAGTTGTGAACTTTGTTTGATAATTTGTCTAGGGCATTTTGTCTATTGAGATGTATTTGGTTCATCCCCTGGCTTGCACAGTGCTAAACTCTGTGAAATTGCAGCTAATTGGAATTGCATCCATTCAAGTTTTTGCCCACGGGATTCTCACGTAATTATCCGCCAAGGGAACCGATTGAGATCAAAGTCCACGTACGTAGTTAGGCAGGGTTGTTTTTCCTTCGAAAGGCTCGACAGTATTCTGATTTTTTAGCACGTTCATTTTGGACAATTTATGCAATTGAGAGTTTAATCAAGTTTCTTAAAGTGCAGGATTGATCCAGAATCTATTTTGGCTATTTTTCGCTGCATCGCAAAAGATGGGCATTTCAATACCTGCACAAAATATTTATCCTCAAAAG
>DYKH01000347.1 GCA_020722685.1 Caldithrix sp.
ACAAAATCCGTGACGCTCCGTGTAGCTCGGTGGTTTTTGGAAAGTGTGCGGTAGTGAGTTCCTGTGTGCCGATGAGCTTGGTAAAGCGGAAAAACAGCATCATCGCACTACAAGGGCAGCTATTAAAAACAATGTTGGACGTAATAATCTTCATATTGCCTTTGTTGATTTGTGGTGCGTGAAACACGGCCCCAGCGGGCATCATTCCTATTTGGGAATGCGGAGCTTCCAACTTCAATGAGGCAAGCCTTCGAGTATGATCTTCCCTGAAGCTCCGAGCTTCTGGATTACGTATCCAAGTCGCTTTTTACTGCGATCAACCAGCTTTCCCCAGAATTTTCCCTTCGTTTTTTCTCTGACATTCATTACATTGTGTCCTAAAATGTCATATCAATGTCCTGCATGGCAAAGCAAAGGTTCGTCAAAATGCAATTGACCGTTAAAGATATCTGCAACTTGCTCAACGTGTCCGAGCGTACGGTTTACCGTTGGATCAAATCGGAGAGCATTCCCTGTTACAAAATCAACGAGCAGTATCGCTTCAACAAGGTGGAGATTCTCGAATGGGCGACGGCGCAAAAGATTTCGGTGTCGCCGGATATTTTTACCGAGCCGGAGGCCGGCGAGCTGCCCAGGCTTTCCGAGGCCATCGAAGCGGGTGGCATCCACTATCGCGTGAGCGGCAAGGACAAAGAAAGCGTGCTCAAATCCATCGTCGCGCAGATGCGCCTGCCGGCGGAAGTAGACATCAATTTCTTGCTGCAGGTACTCCTGGCGCGCGAGTCGCTTGGTTCTACCGCCATCGGCGAGGGCATCGCCATTCCCCATCCGCGCAATCCTATTGTGTTGCATGTGCCCAAGCCGATCGTCGCCCTATGCTTTTTGGAGACGCCCATTGATTTTGGTGCGCTGGATGGCATTCCGGTCAGCATCATTTTTACTCTCATCAGTCCGACCATCCGTTCCCACCTGCATTTGCTCTCGCGTTTGTCCTTCGCCTTGAAAAATGAAGAGTGGCGCGAGGTTTTGGCCAAACCCGGCGTGCGCGAAGAAATTCTCGATGTTTTGAAACGAATTGAATCTGATTTTGGTAGGGCTGCCAAGTGAGCTTAGAGATTGCGTTGTTCATCGCTGCGCTGTTGACTCTATTGGTCGGAGGCATAGCCGCAGCATTCTTTTCTGCCTATAAGAGGCTGCCGGCCGTCATCGGCGTCGGCAGTGTATTGTTAGCAGGAATTTTGGGGACCGTCGCTGCCACATCGGCTCTGCTGGCCGCTCGACCATTTGCTTTTTTTAGGCCCTTGTCCATTCCCTTTGCTTCTTTTGCACTGAACATTGACGCGTTAGCCGCTTTCTTTCTGATGATCATTTTTCTGATTTCTTCGTTAGCGGCGATTTACGGTTCAGGCTATTTGCGCGATTTCGGCTCTCATCGCAAACGAGGCGTTTCTTGGCTCTTTTTCAATTTGCTGGTTCTCGGCATGGCCCTGGTGGTGACTGCCGCAAACGGCGTGCTCTTTGTCATCGCTTGGGAGATCATGTCTTTTGCCGCTTTTTTTCTGGTCACCTTTGAAGATGAAAAGACCGAGACACAAAAGGCGGGTTTCACCTACCTGATTGCCGGCCACATTGGCGTGGTCTTTCTGTTCATGATGTTTTGGTTGTTCGCAGCCAAAACAGGCGGCTCCATGGACTTTGCTTCCTTTGCGCGGATCGCCGTCGCCGACAGCAAAACGCGCGGCATTTTGTTCATTTTGAGCGTCATTGGTTTCGGCGCCAAGGCCGGCTTTATTCCCTTGCATGTTTGGCTGCCCGAAGCGCATCCCGCTGCGCCCAGCCATGTGTCGGCACTGATGTCCGGCGTGATGATCAAGATGGGAATTTATGGCATCCTCCGTGTGCTTTCGCTGCTCGGAACGCCGCCAATCTGGTGGGGCACTATGCTGGTGGTGATCGGCCTAATTTCCGGATTGCTGGGCGTGCTTTTCGCATTGGCGCAACATGATCTGAAGCGGTTGTTGGCTTATCACAGCGTCGAAAATATCGGCATTATTGCTATTGGCTTGGGCATAGGGCTTTTAGGAATGGCCCATAGAAATAATGCGCTTATCGTCCTCGGTTTTGGCGGCGGTATTTTGCATGTGCTGAATCATTCCATTTTCAAAAGTCTGCTCTTCATGGGCGCGGGCGCCGTGCTGCACCAAGCCCACACGAAAGAGATCGATCTTTTGGGCGGATTGATCAAAAAGATGCCGGTCACCGCGCTTACTTTTCTCATTGCCGCCGCAGCCATTTCCGGCTTGCCTTTTTTGAACGGCTTTGTCAGCGAATTCCTTATCTATTCCTCCTCTTTTACCGGCGTAACCGGACTGGTAAAAGAGGGCACTATTTTACCATTGGCCAGCCTTTTGGGCTTGGCGGCAATTGGCGGATTGGCGGTCGCCTGTTTTACCAAAGCCGTGGGCATTATATTTTTGGGCGAAGCGCGCAGCGGGGCCAGCCGCCACGCCGCTGATCCCAACTTGGCCATGCGGTTACCGATGATTCTCTTGGCTGCTCTGTGCGTCGCTATAGGCATTTTGCCAATGCTGATCATGCCCGTCTTAAAACCGGCCATCGCTGCTGCCACAGGCATGTCCCCAATTATAATTGACTTTGAGTTTTCAAAAATAGTAAAGCCGTTCCTGATGATCATGGCGCTGGCCGCTGGAATGCTGGCCGTTTTCGCCGGACTCTTTGTCTTGCGTCGCCGATTACTGGCATCGCGTCAAGTCACCCAATCCCTGACTTGGGATTGCGGCTACACGGCGCCCCATGCCCGCATGCAATACACCGCTTCTTCATTCGTGCAGCCCATCGTCGATGAAGGCGGCTGGATTTTGCAGACGCACCGTAAGTCAACCTTGCCGCAGGGGGACTTTCCCAAAGAGGCAGAACTTGCGACTCATACCGACGATACCTTTACCGAAAAGCTCATTCGACCTTTGTTTGCCGTAGTCGCCTGGCTGTTTGGCAAGCTGCAGTGGATGCAGCACGGACGCATTTCGCTGTACATTTTGTATATCGCCATCGCGCTCTTAGCCCTGCTATTCTGGTACGGAGGATTACGATGAGTCTTTCCTTCACTCTTCGGCTGATCTTTTTCATCGCCTCTCTCTTGGCCGCGCCACTGCTGCTGGGGCTGATCGTGCGCGTCAAGGCTTTTTTTGCCGGAGGCAAGGGGCAGCCGCTTCTCCAGCCGTACTATGATCTGCTAAGACTGTGGCGAAAAGGCGCGGTGTACAGCAAGAGCACCAGCCCCATTTTTTACCTCGCTCCCATGATCAGCTTGGCGGCCATTTTAGCTGCCTTGGCTTTGCTGCCGTTGCCGGGTTATGGCGCGTTGCTTTCTTTTTCCGGCGATTTGGTCTTGTTCGCCTACCTATTCGGATTGGCCCGTTTCATAACAATTTTGGCGGCTTTGGATACCGCCTCCAGCTTTGAAGGTATGGGCGCCAGCCGGGAAGCGCATTTTGCCATCTTTGCCGAAGTGGCTTTCTTTCTCGCGCTGGCGACCCTCGCCAGATTCACCGGTTCTCTATCCCTTTCCACCATCTTCGAAAATCAACTTGTACAAATCAACTACGCTTACAGTCCGGCCTTGGCGTTATTGGTGGTCAGCCTGTTTGTGGTGATGCTGGCGGAAAACTGTCGCATTCCGGTGGATGATCCGACCACGCACCTGGAACTGACCATGATTCACGAAGTCATGGTCTTGGATCACAGCGGCCCTGACTTTGCTTTTATCCTTTATGGAGCAGCTCTCAAGCTGTGGATTTGGGCGACGTTTATCGCCTTGGTGGTCATCTC
>DYKH01000348.1 GCA_020722685.1 Caldithrix sp.
TCAGTTTGCATTTTGATATTTGAATTTTCCATTACCTTCATCAGGAATGCTTTTGACCTTTCTTCGCCAATAGGTACGCATTTGCCGGATGAACCATTTTATCAAACACTTTCTCAAATACCAAGCACAATTTCCGGCATGCCATAAATCCAGGAATCGGTCACGTTGTCTTTCGTGAAAGCATCAAAGCGAAAATCATCATCCCTGCCAATGCGCTGATGCCGAAATAAAGTTGATTGATGCTGTGCACGTTCTGATACTTGGCGAAGAGGAACCCGATAACTTCTTCTTGTACCACCGGACCAATGCTGCCGATACCGTTGATCACCGCCGCCGTTAGCACCGCTTCCCGCTCGCCGGCCACTTCGATGGCCGCCGCGCCGGGAAAGATGCTGTCCGGGCCATAGATCATGAATCCCACCAAACCAAACAGCACGGCCATCAGCAATGGACTCATCCCTCCGTAGCGCAAGACCAACCAATAACTGAAGGTCATGCCAACTGTCAGAAGCAGACAGAGTAGTTGCCAGCGACCACGAAAAAATCGATCCAGCAACCAGCCGGCAGCTAAAACTCCCGCCAGTCCGGCCCAATCAAAGAGGGTGGAGTAATATCCGGCCGTGGCGATGCTGACCGAATTTTCGCCGGTAGCTAAAAAATACGGCAGCCAGGAATCCAAAGCATAGCGCAGAAATTTAAAAGTAAAATAGGTGATGCCCATGGTCAGAATCACCGGTCGGGTAGCCACTCGCAAAATATCCTTTAGGCGAACGCCTCGCCAAATGGAAGGTTGGATGGATTTTTCTTCTCCGTCTGCAATGGGCAACAGTCCCACATCCTCCGGACGATTACGCTGCCACAAAAGCACCAGTAGCCAAAATCCTCCCATGACCAATGAGCAGGCCCAAAAAGCCGTGCGCCAGCCGGCGTAGGTCCAGACGAAGGAGGCCAACATTTTCACGCCGATGTTGCCAATGATGTAGTTGGTGGACATGATGCCCAAGACGGTGCCACGTTCCTTCGCTCGCAGCCAAAAAGCTGCGGAGCCCAAGACTCCGGGCCAGCCGGTGGCTTGCGCCAGGCCGTTGAGAATCATAAAGCCCGTCAAGGTGGCGTAGGAATTGGCAAAGCCAAAGACGATGTTGCAACCCATCGAGATGGCCATACCGCTGAGCAGCAGGACGCGCGGTCCCAGCTTGCGCCCCAGTGCACCATTGACAAACTGGCCGATCATGTAGGTGATGAGAAAAACGCTCCAGACGTGCGCCAAGGCGCTGGCATCGAGGCCGAACTCGTCGCCGATAGGTTTCTTGAGCACCCCATAGCCTTTGCGGGCAAAGTAGTAACCGACGTATGCGAAATAGGTTGAGGTCAGCACCTTCCAGCGCCAGATCTTCTGTTCATGCGAAAGCAACTGATCGTGGGAATAATGTTGTGAATCCATGTTGCGAAAAGAAGCCGGACTGATTTTCATCTAAGTTAATGGAAACTGTTTTTCCACTGCCAAACTGCAAAGGCAGGACAAGCAGCGAACTCTATTTTCTCTTGGCCAAAGTGCGGATGGCATCCGCCATATAGTCCAAATGTTCTTTCTTCTGCCTTGGATTGAGCGGCAAGGTGACCAAACGCTCGGCGGCCGCTTCGGCCACCGGGCATTCGCCGGGACCATGTCCTCTCCGTCTGAAGGCTTGGGTAAGGTGTAGCGCCGGGTAATGCGTTCCCAGCTTGATGCCGTACTGGTGCAGCATGGCGTAGATGAAATCTTCCCGGCTCATACCAAATTCTTTCTCATGCATTTGCACCATGTACAGGTGAAAAGTGTGCTTGTATCCCTCCGGCACTTTCGGCAGCAGCAAACCGGGGATATCCGCCAATGCCCGCGTCAAATACTTTGCATTCTCATTTCTCAGCCCGTTAAACGTCTCCAGCTTTTTGAGTTGTTCGATACCCACCGCGGCTTGAATATCAGTCATGCGAAAGTTATAACCTGCATCGTCAAATTCCTGCTGCCAAAAACGCTTGCCCATCGGATATTTCGCCTCGTCGATGCGGCAATATTTCGTGCTCGGTCCATAGACTCGGGTGCAGTGGGAGCGGTAAAGCGAAACTCGCTCAAAGAGCGCCGGGTCTGTGGTCACAATCATCCCACCTTCGCCCAGTGTGGAGATGTTTTTTTGTTCGTGAAAACTGAAGCATCCGAGATGCCCGATCGTACCTGCCTTTTTTCCCTTATATTCCCCACCGATCGCATGACAGGCATCCTCGATGACGTGAAAGCCATGCTGGTGGGACAACGCCATGATCGGATCCATGTCACAACATAGTCCATACAAGTGGACTGGGAGGACAGCTTTTGTCTTTGCGGTGATTTTCTCATGCAGCTTGTTCGCATCCATATTCAAAGTGACCGGATCGATGTCGACAAAAGCAAGCTGTGCCCCCAAAACGGCGGCCGCGCTGGCGGTGGCAATCCAAGTAAGCGGCGTAGTGAGCACTTGATCGCCTGGCTTGATGCCGATGGCGACCAGGGATAGAAACAGTGCGGCGGTGCCGTTGCTGACGGCTTTGGCATAAGGAACGCCATGATACTGAGCAAAGTCACTCTCGAAGCGCTGAGAATATATGCCGCTGGTGGGCGCGCCTTGGCGCAAAACTTCCAGCACTGCGCGCTCCTCCTCCGGGCCGTAAATGTTGCCGAATTTAATCTGTAGGTCGTATTTGATTTTCGGATTAGGCATGACTGCTTTCCTTTGATTTGAGCATCTCCTCGAGCGTGGCGTCAAAGCTCAGAAATGGCGTCTGCAATTGGGAGCGAGCTTTGGTATTGGACAAAGAAACGTCCTTGGGTCGCGGCGCCCGGCCTGGCAACTGGGAAGAATTCTTAACCAAAACCAAGCTTTCATCAACTTTCAGTTTGCGGGCGAGACGGCAGCCGGTTTCATGGCGGCTCAGGCGCTCATTGCCGGCCAAATGGAAAATGCCGCTCAGGTCCTGATCGGCTAATTCTAACAGCGCCTCAGCGGCAGTGCAGACATAAACAGGCGTGCGGAATTCATCGTCCGGGAAGGCGATGGTCTGGCCGGCGCGCAAGGCTTGGACCGCTTTCGCCATATAAGAATTGCCGCGAGAGAAAGCGGGCAAGCCGGCGACCAAAGATAATCGCGCCACCACAGAGCCGGGGCACAGGTCGAGCACGATTCGTTCCGCCGCTACTTTTGTCCGGGCATAATGATTCAGCGGCTGCGGCGGGTCTTCTTCAGAATAAAAACTCCTGGTCCCGGCGAAAATCGTATCAGTAGATGTAAACAGCAGCTTGCTGCCAAATTCTCGGCAAAGATGGGCCAAATGCTCCGTCACGCTCACATTCAATTGGGTAGCCAAATCGGGGTTGGACTCGCAAGCATCAATATCCGACATGGCAGCAGTGTGAATAACTGCGACGGGCCGGTTTGTCTGGAAGATGGATTCCAACTTGCCGACATCCAGCAGGTCGATTTCGTGCCATTTTAGTCGGGCATGGAAAATGGGTGGCGGCTGGAAATCAAGGCCGATCACCCGCCAATTTTCCAGAGCGCGCAAAAGGATGTGTCCGCCGACAAAACCGGCGGCGCCGGTGAGCAAAAGGTTTTTTGGCCCCCTGGTGTCTGATTGTCTTCTCAATCTTGTCGCTACCTTTGCGATATTTTTGACCGTCTCCAGAGGGTTTGCCTTTGTGGCACTTCCGGCAAACGCGTACTTTAACCGCAAAGTGCGCTGAGAATGCGCAAAGAACGCGAAGAGGATCAAGTTGCATTGCTTAATATTTCATATTGCACTACCAGCTAAAAGCTCTCTTTGCGAGCTTTGCG